>NZ_JASDCW010000028.1:0-42125 GCF_030407685.1 Planococcus sp. APC 3906
CAACTTTAAGCCTATTTTAAATGGTGAGCCTTTTAGCTCACGGATTTTAAACGGAAGATTGGTATTTCAGTCAAACCGGACAAATCTTATTATAAATAAGCTTATGCCGACCATACATAAGTTAAAAGTCCGTTTTCCCAATTTATTTCTACAAATTATGCAGAAACGTGAAAAGGGGTGTGCTTGTATGCCACAAAAACAACTTTTGCCTCAGCAGTCAGTTGCTTATTATTTTGTAAGGTCCAAAAGTGTCCATGAAGAAGAAGGAGAAACTTTCGTAACGTTATTTGCCAGGTTATGCCGGGAACACACATTTGTGAGTGGTGGAAAGAAAATGAGTGAGCGGGAATCGGTCTGGGTTGACATCGATGAAGTAAAAGCATCACATGCAACGGAAAAAATGCTTAAATTGCCAAACCGGATCCAGAATTTCGTGGTGCCAGAAAATGTCTTTTTGGAACTGGTCAAAACAGCGAAAACATGCCCGAAAGAACTTTATTTTGTTTCACCGATCCATATCTCCAAATTCTAGACGTTAAAAATCCATTAAACAGAGTGAAAAGAATAAGGCTGTTATTTTATCCGCTTCTTAATAATGGGGCGTTTTTTTTTGTGTTTTTTTTTTGAAATTGATGCATGCCAACGTCATAAGTGCTGATTTTAAGGGTATACAATAGATTACATGAATCGGCCCTAGGCTGAACAGCAGAAAAATTCACTGAAACACAGCTTCGTGTCAGTGAATACACGGACAGTTAGTTATTGCAGTGCAATGCGTGTTCCAAGCGTTTTTACTGAGTTTGTGCACATGCACTTGCAGTTCAACTTGCATAGATTGGAGAATGTTTATGGATTTATTGTTGATTATATTATTGCTGCTGTTTTGTTTGTTGGTATCCAACATCATCAGCCATTACACGCCATTCATCCCGACCGCTTTAATCCAAATTGCACTTGGCGTGGCAGTTGTCATTCTATTCGATGACATTTCCTTGGAAATTGAAACAGAATGGTTTTTGCTCTTGTTCATTGCGCCGCTGCTGTACAGTGATGGCAGGAACTTTCCGCGTGATGAATTATGGCGCATGCGCGGGCCGATATTAGGCAATGCAATATTCTTGGTGCTGATCACTACAGTCGCCGGGGGGTATTTCATCCATTGGCTCATCAGCGAAATTCCGCTTCCTGCCGCATTCGCTTTAGCGGCGATTCTTTCGCCGACGGATCCTGTTGCCGTGAATGGCATTGCGAAACGGATCCACTTGCCGCAAAAAGTGTTGAACCTGGTTAGAGGGGAATCGCTGATCAACGATGCATCAGGCCTCGTGGCGTTCAATTATGCAGTTGCAGCGGTCGTTACCGGCTATTTTTCCATACAGGAAGCCGCAATCGATTTTTCGTATAAATTCTTAGCCGGCCTTTTCCTCGGTGTTCTCCTCGGCCTTTTGGTGACAGGCATTCGCTATTTGCTTCGCAAGCAGGGAATCAGCGATGTGACATTCCAGTCGCTGCTGTCCATTCTTACACCATTTTTGATTTTTTATATAACAGAAGATGTGCTTCATGCGTCCGGCGTTATCGCAGTTGTCGTAGCCGGCATCATCCACGCGCTTGTCCGTGAGCGGACGGAAACGTTCGTTGCTGAAGAGCAAGTGCTGACCGAAAACATCTGGACGATTCTGCTGTTCATCTTGAACGGTTTTGTGTTCCTTCTGCTCGGGTTGAGCATCCCGTCATCAATGAGCGGCGTGCTTGAGAATGAAAATATCAGTGAATTGCTTTTGCTGTCCTATGTCGCAGCCATTGCATTGGCTATTTTAGGGATTCGGTTAATTTGGGCTTATCTTTATGCTTATTACGAATACAAACGCGGCAAACTAGAAGAAGTGGACAAACCCACAGTGAAGACGGCCATCATGGTCAGTTTGACCGGCGTCCGCGGCACGGTGACGATGGTCGGCGTATTGTCTATTCCGTATTTACTGGAAAACGGCGATGACTTCCCGAACCGTTCGTTGATCATTTTCTTGGCAGCCGGCACGATTTTATTCACATTGATTGCAGCGACGGTTCTGCTGCCATTATTCAGCATCGGTAAGACAGATGAACAAAAAGGGGCGAAACTTGATATTGAAGAAGCGCGCCGCCGAATTTTGCTGGCCTCGCTCAAAAAGCTGAAGGCGGAATTGAATGTCGAGAACGAAGTTGCCGCTTATGAGTTGATCGACGAATATACGATGCGCCTCAACC
The DNA here is from genome assembly GCF_030407685.1 of Planococcus sp. APC 3906. Lineage (NCBI taxonomy): Bacteria > Bacillati > Bacillota > Bacilli > Caryophanales > Caryophanaceae > Planococcus > Planococcus sp. APC 3906. The sequence continues at coordinate 2,251 of NZ_JASDCW010000028.1, forward strand.
AATTGGACTTTGACGAAAGCTCCCTTGAAAAAGGCACGAAAAGATTGAGGGACCGTATGAGGGAAATCCGATTTTCGGCATTGGAAGAAGAACGCCGTTATATTGACACCCTTTACAAAGAGGGAGGAATGGAAGAAGGCGTCTACAATGCTTTCGATAAATCCTTGATCCGCAGGGAACAAGCCATTTCAAAAGGCTTCCGGTCAATCATCGTCTTTATCGAAGGGAAATTGGCTCGTGCGGCTAAACGTTTTGGCGGCCAATATGTCAAAGACGAGGAAACGCGCTTGGTGAAAAGCCAGGAAGCGAAAGAAATCCAATTGCATGCACTTCAAAAAGGGTTGAAAAAGTTGGAAGAGCTGGCCGCTGAAAATGATTACAAGGACATGATGCAAGCGGTCATCACCGATTACAAGCAAATGATCGGCGGCCTTAAACGCCCGGATTCGCAGTACAATGAACATTTTGAGTTATTAAAAGAAGAGCTGCGCATTGTCGTAATGGACAAAGGGCGTTCTGAGATTTACAAAATGTATGAACGCGGAGACATCACACGGGACCAAGCCAAGGAGCTAAGGCGCTATGTCAATCATTTGGAAAGTATCACGTTATACGAATATGGAGATTAAGGAACCAAAAAAGAGCTGCCGGCGAATGCCGGCAGCTCTTTTTTTGCCTAGTTTTATTGTGCAGCAGCGGTGATTTAAGGCTTATACCTCGAGTTCAAGGCCGAACTCCTCTTTTAGGACTTTGACCTTTTCTTCCGGAGACAGGCTGCGCTTCTTTTTGCCGCCGTCTTCAGTGCGGATTAGGACATCCCCTGAAAGGGTGATGCGTCCATCTTCCGTCGCACGAGTCGCAAGGTCGTCGTGGGTAAATGTCGATTCGCTCGAGACCTGATTAAAGACGCAGCCTTCATGGAAGTCGGCAAGTTTCTTTTCATCGGTATTGAATCGGTATAAGATGCGCTCATCGCCGTCATCGCCGTTTTCTTGGCGAATCAATTGATAAAACCCATCTTCCAATTCCTCGATTCGGTAAGTTCCGCTATGGTCGGCGTGCCGTTCCCCGCCAAGAGGAATCGGGCTGACGGTTGAATCGCCGAATCCCACGTCAATCAAATATGGCGTGTCCAATTCAACCAGAATGGCGGCATGGGTGTCTTTTTTAGCGGCGGTGCCATCGGGTTTCAAAACAGTAGCCGAAATGAGTTTGGCATCAAATCCCAAATCTTGTAGCAGCCAATGGAACAAGCCGTTCAATTCATAACAATAGCCGCCTCGCTTATGGTTGACGATTTTATCGTAAATCGTCTCCAGGTTCAGGTAAATCGGTTTTTTGCGGATCACGTCCAAGTTCTCGAAAGGCACGTGCTGCATATGCAGCGACTGGAGCTTGGCCAAATCCTGCAAATAAAGTTCTTCTACTGGGAATGCATGAAATCTTTTCAAGTATGCAGTGGAATCCATCACATGAATCTCTCCTTTCAGCGGCAGCTTTTGATAAAGTTGCCCTCAATTAATTTTCAGGGGTAAAGCTTTATGGATACGTCAGCGGATAGCGCCATGAGGCAGAATGGCATGGACGCCTTTTACGCCATTGACGACTTGGGTGATGTGCAGATCTACTGCGACACTGGCCAAAGCGGTCGCTTCGGTTTTAGAGATTGCATAAAATTCCTGCATCAATTCCACAATGCCATTTAAAGCGGTGGCTGCCGCTTCGTTCAAATCTTCATCAAAGCCGAAAGCAATCCAGCCCGCTGGTGTATTTGCACGCGGCATCTCCAACGTCCAATCTTCGTGGAGGATCAGCGTCACGTCAACGAAATCCATTGGGCATTCAATGGCAGTGCCCGAACTTTCGCCATCGCCTTGCAATGCATGTCCATCGCCTAAGGAAAACATGGCGCCGTCCACTTCAATCGGCAGAAACAGGCTGCTGCCGCGCACCAGCTCTTTGCAATCGATATTGCCGCCGACAGAACGGGGCGGTTTGGTACTGAATATGCCATCTTCTGAAGGCGCATTGCCCATCAGCCCGAGAAAAGGCGAGAGACCGACACGGAATTCTTTCTCGCCGATGACGCAGCTGCCAGTCATTTGCCGGGCGTTCAGTTTCCAGTCCAGCTGCACTCTCTCAGAATCCAGCAATTGAAGTTTTTCGTTTTGCCAGCTGGGGAGCTTGCCGGCCCAATTTGTGCCATACCAGCCTGGCTGCAAGTCATTTGTCCGGATCTCGAGCACCATTCCCGGTTTTGCCCCTTCGATTTTGATCGGGCCGATCATGGGATGCAAAGGCTGGTCTTCTTGTTCGCGGGAAGACAGCAATTGTTTTGGCTGATCAGGGGAGGGCGAATACCCCCATTTGATATCCGGTGTCGAAACTTGTATCGTGTCGCCAGATTGGACGGTTAAAATCGGGCTGTAATGTTTGCTGAATGAAGAATGCAAATTCTTGTTTTCCAACGGAATGATATGGATCACATAAAAGCTCCTTTCGGCTTTCTGATTTGATTGATGAGGAGTATATACTAAATACTGGCATGCTATACGGTTTATTGTATACCCATAAAAAGAAGAAATTAAATTTTTGCTTGTGCTGTTTTTTATTTTTCCGCTTAAAGACCGAAACTTGGGGGTATAAAAAAATAACCGGAAAAATTAAAATCGATTATAGGATTGAAAAGTGGGGGAATTATTTATGGACACAATGAACAGAGGAATCATTACATCATTATCAGCAATTGGGATAGCCCAAGCATTGAAAATCGTAACGCATAAAAAATTATCAGGCCGTTGGGACTTGAAACAGGCGTTTACAACAGGCGGCATGCCAAGTTCGCATTCGGCCGGCGTTTCTGCGCTTGCTTCCTATGTGGCTGCAAATAAAGGGACGGGCCATACGGAAACAGCCTTAGCCGTCATATTCAGCACCATCGTCATGTATGATGCCCAAGGGATCCGCCGCCATACCGGTGAGATCGCACGGCTTGTCAACGACCTGGAAGACAGCTTTGTTACATTGAGCGGAGATTTTCCGAGCCTTGAATTTGAAAAGCGCGACAGCGAGCTGAAAGAGCTTTTGGGCCACCAGCCGATCGAAGTGTTGGGCGGCGCATTATTCGGCACAATGGTCGGCTTGCTGTCAGCGAAAATCGAAAATGACGAACGCCGTCAAAAGAGGCGGGCACGCAAGAAGTCAGGTGCCCGCTACGAACTTGCTGAAAGAAAACGCCGTTCTTAAAACAATACCAAAAAACGCGTCCCGTATCATAAGGGGACGCGTTTTTTGATTTTATTCCAAGTAAGAACAAGGCTATAAAGGCAGCCTGAATTTATGCATTTTGCCAAGGAGCGCATACAAGCCAGCCAGCATCAGGATCATCCCTAAGGTCAAGTACCAAGGCATTTCTGAAATGGCCTCGCCGAATGCTGTGTAGATGATTGCAGGCAAAATGACCCCGAGAAGGGAATAATACATGTATTCCTTGAAATTTTTCGTCATTTCCATCAAGTATAACGACAACAGGTGGAAATGGACAAAGGGCATTATCCGCAGAATCATTACTTGGCCTACGGAAATGGTTCTGCCAGGCAGCACTTTGTTTTTCAAGGAACGAATCTTCTGTTCGAATTTCGGGAATTTGCGAATAAAAAGATAAAAAAAGTAGTTCATCAATGCTAAGCCGATAAAGTTATAAATAGAGCCTTGCACAAAGCCGAAAAGGACGCCGCCAGCTATGCATACGACAATTACCGGCAAAAATAACAAAGGCCGAAGCAAATGGAGCAAGATGAAAAGAGGCGGCGCAAGCCAACCCATTTCGGTGATAGTGGATTCCAGATCCAGCAGGAAATTTTCCATAAAGCGTGCTCCAGTCTTTTTGTGTTTATCAACAAAGTGTTTATTGCAGAGAGAATTTTTAACATCCATTTAATGCTCCTTACCAAATGTTACGCCAAGTATGGGAGAAAGTAAAAAAAGCGGCTTGCATAACGAAGCGGAATAATCGTAGAAATCTCTTCATTATGTTAAAATAAGGATATCGAACGAAGAAGGGAAGTGTGCGTATGATAAAGAGCCGACGCTTTTATCCTCTCCGAAATGGAGCCGCATCGTCTTCCGGAGGGACGAAAAAAGGCTTGCGCCTTAAGCATATTATTATCTTGGGGGATTCGGTTGCCTATGGCTATGGCACGAGAGGCGGGATAGCCAAATATTTGAAAGAAACATTTCCGGACAGCAATGTGATCAATCTCGGCATCAATGGCCTGACGAGCAATGGACTGATTGACCGGCTCAGTTCCAGCAGATGGAACCACCATATCAGCAAGGCGGATTTGGTGCTGTTGAACATCGGCGGCAACGACTTGCTTCGCGGCTTCCACGGAGCAGGGGCAAAAGGACTGATCCGCCAATTTGCGGGCATCCGGCGGACATACCGCAATAATCTTTTGGCCATTTACCACCACATCCGTGAATTGAATCGTGAAGCGCTTATCGTCCAAAACGATTTGTACAATTCAATGAAAAAAGAAGTGCAGTATTTCGGTTTCACTGGCATCATGCTGCGTGTATGGAATAAGGCAATCGGCGAAGAAGGCATCATTATTTCCCGAACCCAACCGATGGGCAAGAACACCGCCATCTGGCTGGATGATATCCATCCGAATGATGAAGGCTATAAAATCATGCACGAACTTTTGCTGAAAACATTGGCTGCCACCGGCTACGATATCCATGAGCTCGATGAATTGCAGCAGCCAAATTAAAAGAAAATTTCCCTGCCAGCCGCCAACTTCCATGGGCGGCTGTTTTTTTTCGTGCGAATAAAAAGAATATTGACTATTTTAAATTATAGTAATAACATAATAAAATGTTTGCAGATAAAATTACGATGGCATGACTGGGCAAATGGCGAGAGTCCATACAAGAGCGAATTTACTTTTAGGCATGGCGTTTTGTAAGCGATTACGGCTTCTCAGACTCATCGAAGTTCTATTCTGAAACCAATAAGATAAGGGGTGGCAAAATGATCACGTTTTTAGTATCGATTGTTATTTTGGTCGCGGCGTATTTCACTTACGGCAAATACATAGAAAAATTATTCGGACCAGCCGAGTCGAGAAAAACACCGGCCTACGCTAACCGCGACGGCATCGATTTCGTGCCAATGAACAAACACAAGAATGCCATGATCCAATTACTGAATATCGCCGGAACAGGGCCGATTTTCGGTCCCATCATGGGTGCATTGTACGGCCCAGTCGCGTTTTTATGGATTGTCCTCGGTTCCATTTTTGCCGGTGCCGTGCATGACTATTTGACGGGCATGATTTCGATTCGCAATAAAGGGGCGCATATACCAGAACTTGCGGGCAAATTTTTGGGGCAAGCTTCCAAACATGTTGTTAACTTTTTCGCTTTATTGCTGCTGTTATTGGTCGGTACCGTCTTCGTTACGACGCCGGCATCTCTATTGTCCATTTTAATGGACGGCAATGTAGCGGTCGGCGTGCTGATCGGAGTGATCTTCGTTTATTATTTCCTGTCGACAGTATTGCCGATCGACAAAATTATCGGCCGCCTGTATCCGTATTTCGGAGCCATTCTTTTGCTCGGGACGTTCGGCGTCGGCATCGGCTTGTTGTTCTCGGATTACAAAATCCCTGAATTGTCATTGACGAATATGCATCCGGGGAACTTGCCGATTTTCCCGATTTTGTTCTTCACGATTACTTGCGGGGCGCTGTCCGGTTTCCACGCGACACAATCGCCGATCATTTCCCGCACAACGCAAAACGAATCACAAGGCCGTTACATTTTCTACGGCATGATGATTGCTGAAGCGATCATCGCGATGATCTGGGCAGCTGCCGCTATGAGTATTTTCGATGGCCAAAGTTTAAGCGGCCTCATTTCTTCAGGAACGCCTTCGGCAGTCGTCAACGAAGTTTCCATGACATTGCTCGGAGCGGTCGGTGGGACGATTGCGGTTCTAGGTGCAATCGTACTGCCAATCACTTCGGGAGACACCGCTTTCCGCGCTGCACGTTCAATCATTGCGGATTACATCAAATTGGATCAGAAGAAAATCATGAAACGCTTAATCATTGCCGTGCCGCTTTTCGCAATCTCGCTGATTCTGACGCAAATCGATTTCAATTTGCTGTGGCGTTATTTCTCATGGGCGAACCAAGCAACCGCATCAATCGCATTGTGGATTGCGACGATGTACTTGTACATTCAAGGTAAAAACTACCTGGTGTCGATGGCCCCTGCCGTCTTTATCACATACATGGTATTTGTCTATATCCTGAATCAGAAAATCGGGTTTAACCTTGATTTGAATGTTTCCTACATCATAGGAATATTCCTGACAGCAGCCATCATCGGAATGTTTTACGCGAAAGCGCGCCAGAATCGTGTTAACGATGTTAAAACTTCTGTGGTTGTGGAATAAGCAAAAAGCGGACTCAGCTGAGTCCGCTTTTTAATTTGGGCAGAAATTGTGCAATTGGCTGTCAATGCGTGTCCAGTTCTAGCATGATTCGGTCAATATGCTGCTCCATCAACTTTTTTGCGCGCTGCGGGTCTTGTTGGGCAATCGCTGCATAGATTTCGTAATGTTCAGCGTAAGTATCAGCGTGGCGGCTGGCATCTGTGAATCGATGGCGCCGCGTTGCACGAATCGTATCTTCGAGTCTATTGGCAAGCGTCTCCACCATTTCAATCAGCAATGGATTCCGCGAGGCCCGGACGATCTGCAGATGGAAATCCACGTCAGCTTGAACGCCGGACTCTTCATCGTTAAAAGAATCATGCATGTGCGCCAGCGCACGGCGCATGCCTTGAAGGTTTTCTTCGCCCGCGCGCTGGGCTGCCAGCGATGCTGATTCGACTTCCAGCGCACGGCGCAATTCAAGCATTTCATGCACCAGATGGCTTTCGGTTTTTTCAATCAGCGAGCCCAGCTGCCTGCCCAGCATTGCCACTTCAGGCGTTTTGATGTAGCTGCCTCCGCCATGCCGGATTTCCACTGAACCTGCCATCTGCAAAGCTTTTAGCGCTTCTCTGACCGATGTGCGGCTAACGCCGAACCGGCTCGACAATTCCCGTTCTGAAGGGAGGCGGTCTCCCGGTGCCATGTTCTCTTCGATAAAGAAAAGTTCTATTTTTTCAACGATCAGTTCATAAGTTTTCCTTTTTGGTGCGTTCATTAGAACATCTCCTTAAACGCTTTTACTGATTAAACCTTAACAATGGTTGACAGAATAATCAATGTCAGAAAATTTTTATTGAATTTTTCAGACAATTATGTATAATGAACTCTATTGGTTGGACCAATTTTGCATAAGCGCTTTCATCCATAATTATGTACACGTAAGGAGCGGAACAGCATGGCGAATATTCAAGAGGCGTTAACGGCATTAACAGCTTTTCTGACAAGCGAACAGGTGACGGTCAACGAAACTGTCCGGGAACTTCACGGCAGAGATGAATCTTACCACGGCCAGCAATTGCCGGACGTCGTTGTTTTTCCGGAAACGGCAGAGCAAGTCAGCCGTATTATGAAAGTTTCAAAGCAATTTCAAGTGCCGGTCATCCCATTCGGTTTGGGATCGAGTTTGGAAGGGCATGTCATCCCGGTTACCGGGGGCATCACGATCGATTTCTCGCTCATGGACAAAGTATTGGCAGTCTATGAAAAGGATTTTCTGGTGAAAGTGCAGCCAGGGGTCACCCGCACGCAATTGAATAAGGAACTGAAGAAATATGGCTTGTTCTTCTCGGTCGACCCCGGAGCGGATGCGACGCTTGGCGGCATGGTGGCGACGAATGCGAGCGGCACTACTTCAGTCAAATACGGCGTCATGCGCGACCAGGTAAGGGATCTGGAAGTCGTGCTGGCGGATGGCACCATCATCCACACCGGCAGCATGGCAGCGAAATCGTCTTCAGGCCTCCATCTGAACGGATTGTTTACCGGTTCTGAAGGGACACTCGGCTGCTTTACCGAGATGACGCTGCGGGTTTATGGCATTCCGGAGCATGTCACGGCGGCGCGTGCCTCTTTCCCGACGGTCAATGACGCAGTGGAAGCGGTTGTCTCGATCTTGCAGGCAGGCATTCCAGTGGCGCGCGTTGAATTGGTTGACGAAGAATCGATCCGCCAAGCGAATAAATTCAGCGATACCGCATATCCGGAAAAACCGGCATTGTTTTTGGAATTTCACGGAAATGAAGCCGGTTTGAAACAAGATGTCGAGTTCATGGAAGAAATCGTCCAAGGGCATGGCTGTGAAGAAATCGAATTCGAGACTGACAACGCGGCTCGCAACCGTTTATGGGAAGCACGCCATAATCTGGCATACGCTTATATCCATGGCTACCCCGGTAAAAAGATGATGGTGACCGATGTCTGCCTGCCGATTTCAGCACTCGCTGGCGCTGTACGCCATGCGCGCGAAAACCTGAATACACTCGGATTGACCGGCGGAATCGTGGGACATGTCGGAGACGGCAATTTTCATACCTTGCTGATGATGGACATGAATGATGCTGTGGAAGTGGCGAAAGCGCAGGAATTCAACGAACGCATCGTCCTTTACGCACTAGAGCGCGGCGGTACGTGCACAGGTGAACACGGCGTCGGCATCGGCAAGCAGAAATACCAGCTTCAAGAGCACGGTGCAGCCATGCAAGTCATGGAAAAAATCAAACAAGCATTGGATCCGGACAATCTATTGAATCCGTATAAAAATGTGAAACCAGAAACGAAGGGGGCAGTTCTATGAAAATGCTGGAAACGATCAGCGCATTTGCAGGTAAATATTTTGCCGTTTGGGTCATTTTAATCGCAGTCATCGCTTTTTTGGTGCCTGAACCGTTTCTCGGCTTCGGCGCATACATCGCCATCTTGCTCGGCGTAGTCATGTTCGGTATGGGACTGACATTAAAGCCGGTCGATTTTAAAATCGTCTTAACGAATCCAATTCCGGTATTGATCGGTGTAGCCGCTCAATTTGTCGTGATGCCATTGGCCGCTTTTGCCATTGCATACTTGTTGCGGCTGCCTCCTGAACTTGCTGCAGGGCTTGTCTTGCTTGGCTGTGTGCCAGGCGGGACCGCTTCGAACGTCATGGTGTATTTGGCGAAAGGGAATTTGGCGCTATCGGTTGCGATGACATCGCTTTCGACGTTGATGGCTCCGATCATGACGCCATTATTGCTCTTGCTATTGGCGGGGCAATGGCTGCCGGTTGATCCGGTTTCCATGTTCATGTCCATCATCCAGGTGATCATCATCCCGATTGCATTAGGCTTGCTTGTCCAACGTTTCTTCCCGGTCATCGTCGGCAAAAGCATCGCGATTGTCCCGCTCATCTCGGTTGCGGCGATTTTGATCATCGTTTCAGCAGTTACTGCGGCTAACGCTGCTAACGTCATTAGCGCAGGATTCGTGGTGTTCCTAGCGGTGTTCCTGCATAACGGTGTCGGCTTGCTGTTAGGGTATGCCATTGCCACTGCCATGGGGCTCAGCGAGAATGACCGCCGGGCAATCTCACTTGAAGTCGGCATGCAGAACTCCGGTTTGGGTGTCGCGCTTGCGACAGCGCATTTCAGCCCGCTTGCTGCACTTCCAAGCGTTTGGGGCGCAATCTGGCATAATATCTCCGGTCCGATCCTGGCGACGATCTGGTCCAAAAAGCCGGCCGGAACTGAAACAGCAAAACAGCGGAAACGCAATCTTCAAGCAGCACCTGCCGAATTGAAAAGCGGCAAATAACGATTTATTTCCTCCCGTTGCTGACGGGAGGTTTTTCTTTGGCCGGATAAAAGAGCAATTTTGTGGGGATAGCTATATAATTGAAAGGCGATCATAAGTGAAATAGCGCAACGAGAAGGACGGGAACCCATATTGACTCTACCCACATTAGACAACGAATTCATTTACACATATGCCTATACGCCTGATGAAGAAGCCTTGTGTTTTTTGGAAATGCGTGCCTTGTTCGGGGAAGATACAAGCCGTAAAATAGTGAAAAGCCAGCGAATCCTCGACCCAAGCCGAAGCCCATTCATCAAAGAACGCATCGAAGTGCTGTATGAAGATGACCAATTGGACGGGCTCATCGAGCAGCTCAAAGCCATCCACATGGGCCAGCAGCGCTTTAAAGTGCTTTTTGTAAAAATCAACGGGCTGTCCGGAACTGATAAAGTCGAGTACCAGGAAAAGCGCTCGATAGAACACCGGATCGGCCAAGCGATCGAAGGCACAGCAGATATGCACGAACCCGATGTCATTTTCGGGCTGATGCCGCTTGGCGGCCGCTGGTATTTCGGCTATTACACAGCAGCTGAAGCCATTTGGTTCAAGCATTTGAAAAAGCCCCGGCAGTATTCAACTGCTCTCAGCACCAAAGTGGCACGCGCCGTGGCGAATATCGCCGTACCCAAAATATCCGGCGTCCGTGCAATCGATCCTTGCTGCGGAATTGGCACAGTTTTGGTTGAGGGCTTGTCGATGGGCATGGACATCGTCGGCAGAGACCTGAACCCGCTTGTGGTGGATGGCTCGATTGAAAATATCGCCCATTTCGGCTTGAGCGGGGAAGTGGGCCATGGTCCGATTTCGGATGTTTCCAGCCACTATGATGTTGCAATCATCGATATGCCATACAACCTCTTCACCAGTACGTCTTCCGCTGACCAACTGTCGATTTTAACGCATGCTGCTGATTTTGCCGATAAAATGGTCTTGGTCACGATGGACAATCTTGACCCGATGATCGATGCTGCAGGCTTCGATATTATCGACCGGTGCATCGCTAAGAAAGCAGGCTTTTCCCGTGAAATCGTCGTATGCCTCAAAAGGCCGGCTCAATAAAAAGACGATGTGCGCCAATCCATGGCACACATCGTCTTTTTCTGTTTTTAAGAAGATTTCGGTTCGAGCATTAAGGCGATGTAACTGAAATCTTCATCGAAATTCCAGTCAATGAAGATTTCCGAAACAGCTCTGTTTAAAACCGATTCGATTTGGACTTCTTGCATGACCTGCCGTTCCAACGGCCGTTTCGTCACTTTCAGCTCTTCAACAAAGCCGTTGCGGATCAGTTCCTTTTCGATGCGTACCAGAATGCCGGTACGCTTCACCAGGATGGTGCGGTCATTCAGCCAAAATGATTCTGTCTTTTCCGGAATTTTCTCCGCTTTCAAGCTGGCAAGATCGACTTTTTCCTCGAATTCTTTTTGATCGATGTCATCTGGCCATTCGAACACCTCTGAAGGCTCCTCGTCAAGGATGGCAATAATCATGCCGGTTTTTTTCTCCAAATCCCAATCCGCGTAGATATCTTTGATATCCAAATCGGCGATTTTCAGGAATTGCAATTTGATTTCCTGCCGCAGATCATTCATCATCAAACTCCGTGTTTCCAGAATTCGCTTCGACTCATTCTGCTTCATGAGAATCGCTTCCATCGGGGCCATGAATCCCCGGAAATGGACGGTGATATAAGGACGTTTCACGCTCACATAAACTGATGTCGGGCCTTTGCCGAAGTTCGTACGCAGCAATGTGGATATATAACTGCTGATTTCTGCGTGCAGTGTTTTTTCCTCTGGCATCATTATGTCCTCCTGACATTAATGGGTCTTCTAAATGAAATTCACTCGCTATCATTATAACGTAAACAAGGCTGAGAAAGAAATCAGCGCGTTAATTTGGGCATTGCGGCGCACGAGGAATTAACCGGCTTTGAAAATGAATGGAATATCACATGTCTTTATTTGTAATTTTTCTGTTCAATTCCCAAAATTTAGTGTTAAAATAAATGGAATTGCTCAAACTATTAAATAATTAAAAGAGCGTTTAGTGATGGAATGAAAATAGGCGTACAGGGGTGCGGAATGGGAATTATAAAGAAGCTTTTGGCTCAATTATTTTATTTATTGGTGAGTGTTTCCGCTTTTTGGACACTACTTTTATTTTTGGATGTTAAAGAAGGCTTGATTGCATGGGTTCTTGCATCGATATTGGCAGGGACAGTGGCAGCGGTTATTATTTTTTCCTATATCAAAAGCGAAACGCACTCTTATGGAATGCAAATCAGCTTATGGCTGCATTTGGCGTCGCTGCTAAGCTTTTTTGTGCTGTCATTTGTTTTATTCGGCGGGAACATGCTGTTGTATGAAGCAGAAGCATACACGACTGAAAAAACGAATTTAACGGCACAGCAAAAATTAAGCTATTACCAGCAATTCATCTGGGACAAGCAAGATGTGAATCTTGAAGAGCTGGAACAAGCCCGCCACGAGGGCATCACATTCTATTACGAAAAAGGGTCTTATCCAACGCAGGGAATTGAACAAATTCTAGCTTATATTGAAGGGAATAAACAGTTTCTTGAAAGGGACTTAGGGGGCAAAACGGATGCTGCTGTATCGATTGTATTGTACGGCGATTCGATGGAAATGGCCGAGAGAGAATCTATTCAACAACAATATAGCGGTTTTTATGATGAAAGCGAGAAAACGATTCATTTGCCGTTGCCGGTTGACCAGACTACCCTTGCACATGAATTCATACATCACTTATTTTTGAATATTGCCAAAGAACGAGGAATCAATACATCAGACATTCCTTCCTGGTTTGTTGAAGGGGTGGCAACTCATTTGTCTGAAAAAGAAACTAGTTTGTCACGCACAATGATGGAAGACACGGAATATGTCGGTTTTCAAGATTTAGAAACACCGGGACAATGGGAAAACCATTTGCAGATTCCGTACAGCCCGTATTTCCAAAGCGGCAGTTTCATGCGGTATTTAACAGCGCGAGAAGGGCCTGATATCCTATCAAGGATTTTCGGTGAGATGCGCCACTCTTCGGTACAAGAAAGTTTCGAAAAAGTCACAGGAAAAACAGTCAATACACACGAAGCGGATTTTATTGCCGCTCATGACAAGCTCTTGGAACAATGGCGCGAAGCGGATGTTTTGGATGTTAGGCATGATGAGCCCCAACAGTCGCTGGAGATGTTCCTGGAAATTGCGGCCAGCACCCCGGAATTGGAATTGGTAAATCACCGCATTGCGAATTTATACATGGAAACAGGGGAATTCGAAAAAGCGATTCCTTATCGCCAAAAAGAACTGGAATTGGCAATAGCCGAAAACAGGGATAGCTTATCTGCTGCGTATAGCTATTTGGCGGAAAGCTTGCTCTTTACCGATTTGCCTAAAGCGGTCAAAATGGCGGAGGTGGCATTGGACGTTTCTACTGAAGATGAAGTTTTTTGGAGTGAAGGGGTATTGAGCGAATTGTCGACGCTGGAAAAACGGATTGCCTCAGGCGAATCATTGGCTGCTTATCTTGAAATCCTGAACGGCGAATACACGATTAATAAAGGTTTGCCTAATTACAGCGAAAAAATTGCATTGATTGATCAAGCTTTGAGGAAATATCCTGCAGGCATGCCTGCAGAACAAAAGGCTTTAATCAATCTGAGGCATGAGCTTGAAAATAAAATGCATGCCGATTCTCAAGAGCAGCTTGCATCTGATTGATCCTGGCGCAGGGCATTGCTGCAAATTATATGAAAAAAGAGCGGCTCATCTGCCGCTCTTTTGCTTACTTTCGGCGCCATCCTTGAAATTCCGCCGCTTTGAAATTATAAAGGGGTTTTAAGATCGACTGGATCTCGATTGTGTCCTGTGTGTTATGGATGATTTCCTGCATTGTTTTATAAGCGAATGGCGACTCATCGATTGTATCCTGGTTCACACTCGTGGTGTAGACGCCTTTCATCGTATCGGTGAAATCACCCAATTGAAGAACTTGTTTGGCTTTCGTTCTCGAAAGGATGCGGCCTGCACCGTGCGGCCCGGACTGATTCCAATCGTCGTTGCCTTTGCCTTTAGCGAGCAGTGAACCGTCCCGCATATTGATCGGAATCAAGACCATTTCATCTTTTCTGGCGGATATGGCGCCTTTGCGCAAAATCATGTGCTCCAAATCAATGTAATTATGGACCGTGTCGATCCGGCCGATCTCTTTGAAATTCATCTCTTCCAGCAAGACCTGTACCATCGCGGCACGGTTCCATTTAGCGTATTCCTGGGCAATCTGTAAGTCATTGAAGTAATTCTCCATCAGCGCGCCCTGCAAATATGCGAGGTCTTTCGGAACGTCTGGCAGGGTGGATTTATAGGACTTGATAGCAGTATGGATTTCTTTGTGGCGCCCTTCATGCTTCAATTGCGCAATTAGTCCATCCAAGCCTTCTTTATCCGTGCTTAGGCTTTCGACAGCTTTCTTTTGGTGGTAATTCGCAACTTTTGCGCCCAAGTGGCGGCTTCCCGAGTGGATGACCAAAAACGTTCTGCCATCCTCCGCCTCGTTCATTTCGATAAAATGATTGCCGCCTCCGAGCGTGCCAAGGGAATGGACCACGGCTTCTTTCGAAAACGGAGCCAGTACCTTTTCCAGTTCGATCTGGCCGATAAACGGGTGGGCGGAAGAGCGGATGGATTGTCCGGAAGGCACCGATGTCCGGATAGTGCCATCAAGCTTTGCAAAATCAATGTCCTGCTTTTGTATTTCGACACACAGCATGCCGCAGCCGATGTCGACGCCAACTAGATTCGGAATAACCCGCTCCGTCACTTTCATCGTTGTGCCAATGACCGCACCTACGCCGGCATGGCAGTCCGGCATGATCCGGACATTGGCGTTATGTGTCACTTCTTCGTTCAAAAAACCTTCAATCTGGGCGACTGTTATGTCATCGATGTTTTGGGTAAAAACTTTTGCATCGCTGTATTTTCCTTTAATGATCTTCATGATTCCCAACCTTTCTTACTGTATTATTTATTTCTACAAAATTTTGCAAACTCCTTTTCAGCAAAATTAAAAGGCTTAAACTGCAGTTGGGTGACTGAAGAATGACTTGTAAGGTGTATGAAAACTATATTTAAAAATTATTATAAGTAAATGGAGGCACTTATGGCATCATTCATTTTTGACATGGACGGAACACTTTTTCAAACCGATAAAATCTTGGAACGATCGTTAGCAGATGTGTTTGACCGATTAAGATCATTGAAAAGATGGAATTCCGAAACGCCGATTGAACAATACCGGGCAATAATGGGCGTGCCGCTGCCGAAGGTGTGGGAAACGCTGCTGCCGGAACACTCGGATCGCATACGCCAGCAAGCAAACGAGTTTTTTCACGAACGGTTGATCGAAAATATAGAAGAAGGGAATGGCGCTTTATATCCGAATGTGGAGGAGCTTTTCGCACATTTGACTAAGCAAGGACATCACATTTACATAGCCAGCAATGGCCAGTCAGGATACCTGGCGGCAATCGTGAAATTTTACGGCTTGGATCAATGGGTAACGGAAACCTTCAGCATCCAGCAGATCACTTCAATGGATAAAGGGGATTTGGTCAAATCGATCATTGGAAAATATGGCATCGATAGCGGAGCGGTCATTGGCGACCGCCTGTCTGATATCGATGCAGCAAAAGCTAATGAGCTAACGGCGATCGGCTGCCGGTTTGATTTTGCACAGGAAGAAGAATTGGCGCAAGCGGATTTTGTAATAGAAGATTTACTGGAGCTGAAGCAATTGATGCATAAAGTGCATTTGGAAATTTGAGTTAATGCCTATTTACATAAAGTCAAACTGCATAAAAGGAGTTTTCTAAAAATGGGAGTTTTAAGTGAAACGGAATATTTTACATTGCAAAAAATGGCTGATGGGATGTTTGCGGCAATTGCAAAACCTGGGAGCGGAGCTTGGAGCAATGCCGGGTTTGTCGATCTCGGAACCGAACTATTGGTGTTTGATGCGTTCAATACGCCTTCTGCGTCTCGGGAACTTAAAAATCAAGCAGAAAAACTGACAGGGAAAAAAGTGGCTTATCTTGTCAACAGCCATTTTCATGGCGATCATGTATTCGGCAATCAAACTTTTAAAGAACAAGTGATCATTTCCACGGCAACTACAAAAGAATGGATCAGTAAAAAGAATGCCATCGGCGACATGGATAAAGAACAACAGGAAACCGAACACTATTTAAGAGAACTGGCTCTCCAAATTTCAGTTGAGGGAAACGCTGCAATCAAAAGCAGCTTAACAAATCAGTTTAGGGAGATGTCAAAGCTATTGGAGGAACTGCCAAATTTGGAACTGGTTTTGCCGTCCCTGACATTCGAAAAAATCTTGAAAATCCATGGAACTATGCGTGATGTGGAATTGCATTGTTGGGGCGGCGGCCATTCTGTAAGTGATGCTTTCCTTTACGTTCCACAGGAAAAAGCTGCCTTTATGGGGGATCTGATTACGGAAGATTTGCATTTGCCGATATTTAACCCGGATGCATTTTTATCTATTCTTGAACGAGTAAAAACCATGGACATCCTGGCTATTTTGCCAGGGCACGGCAAAGTGGGGAATGGTCAACAGATTGATGCCATGATGGATTACCTATCCATGCTGATCGATGCTGGAAAAAGGGCGCATCTTTCCGCTTTTGCGTTGGAAGAATTCCTTGAGGGCTTCATTACGCTTGAAAAGTACAATAACTGGAAGGGAGTACAGGGGATCAAGCGTAACCTCACCACGGTTTACAATTTCTATGAATCCAACATTTGACGGCATTGAGTGAAAGCTCCGATTTTCGAAAGGAAAAGCGGCTGCCGCAACAGAATCTATAATAGATAAAACAGTGAGGAGGTACAATAATGCCAAGCATCGTCCACGAAATCTACATTGAAGCGCCTATCCGCATTTGTTTTTGATCTCGCTCGTGATGTAGACATCCATATGGAAACGGCTTCCCGCACGAAAGAAAAGGCAATTGCGGGGGTACTGTCAGGAAGAATGGAAAAAGGCGACGAAGTAACTTGGGAAGCTGGCGGATAAATTGTTTTTAGCAGCATACATGGAACATTTTATTGTTGATCAGGCGGTTGCGCTAAAGAACAAGGCTGAGCAAATGGAAAATGAGTGGCTGGAGGCTATGAAGAAATCGAACTTCCCAAAAGGAAATGGAGGGATAGACATTGAACAGTCTATTGATTAAGCTTGAAGGGTTTACAGTGGGCGCATTGGAGACTTATTTGTATTTTTCAAACGGTCCAGCTGGGTATAGTTCGTTTTGCTATTATTTGTGCCGGATGTTTCGATGGCTGCTTATGCCATCAGCCAAAAAGTGGATGCATACGTCTACAACGCCGCCCACACATACATTACGCCTTTATTGCTGGTCTTTTTAGGGCTTTTTCTTTCGGTTGACTGGCTATTGCGGATGAGTTTTATCTGGCTGGTCCATATCGGTATGGACCGCATGCTGGGCTATGGACTGAAATACGAAACCGGCTTTAAATGCAGGATATTTTTGGAGCAATATTGCAAGATGCCTGAAAAGGATGAGGAGGCTAGGGGATGGAGCAAGCATTGTTCTGGGGAGCGTTGGCCGGATCGGCAAATTTGCTTGGGGCTTTATTGGTGCTTTGGCTGCCGCTGAACCAGCGCATCATTGCCGGCGTCATGGCTTTGGGCACAGGTACGCTGATCGGGGCTGTGGTTTATGGACTTCTTGGAGAGGCATTGGCAATCGGAACCCTTCTGGATATTGCACTTGGGTTTCTGGGCGGAGCAGCGTTGTTTGCAGCCATCGATATCATCATCAGCCACAAAGGCGGCCTCCACCGAAAGCGTTCGGGACATGGCAAAGATGCCCCGAACGCAGCAGCGACCGGTTCAGGCTTGGCGATCTTTATCGGGACCGTGATGGATGCAATACCCGAAACTGCGATAATCGGCTTGAGCTTAGTCCACGAAGGGAAAGTGAGCGCCGTTTTGATGGCGGCGATTTTTATCAGCAATTTGCCGGAAGGGATTTCCAGTGCATCCGGATTGAAAAAAAGTGGATATGGCATCGCCCGGATTCTGTTGATGTGGCTTGCGGTGCTGATTGCATCGGCTGTCAGTTCTTTGCTGGGTTTTACGTTCTTGGCACAGGCGTCAGTTGATACACAAGCCATTTTGGCTTCATTTGCAGCTGGAGCCATCATTGCGATGGTATCAGCGACCATGTTGCCGGAAGCTTATGTAAAAGCAGGGCCAATTGTCGGATTCCTAACCGCATGCGGGTTTTTTATCGCTTTGATTTTGCATTAAAGACAAAGGGATTTTTGCTTTGCTCAGCTTAGCATGATAATCCTGGTCAACGCTCGAACGATTTCCACACTTCCGGCAGCAGCGACGTGATTTCATGCGCGAGCATCGTATGGGCAGAACGCGTCTCAACCCATTTATCCGCACAAGCTCCGTGAAGATAGACGGCGTTCAGCACGGCGTGCCGCCAATTATCGTGGCAGCATAGCATGCCCAAAATCATGCCGGTCAGCGTGTCGCCGGTGCCGCCTTTAGACAAAGCGGCGTTGCCGGTTGAATTGATGCGGACATCGCCGTCCGGGAAAGCGATGATTGTGTGATGCCCTTTCAAGACAATTGCAACACCCCATTTTTTGGAGAATGAAACGGCATGGAAGACACGGTTTTCCGCCAAATCCTCTTTGCCGATGCCGGTGATCCGTGAAAATTCGAGCGGATGGGGGGTGAGTATGATCGGTGCGTGCCTTTTTGGATAGCTTCGCATCGACAACGCCCCGGCGTCAAGCACCAACGGACAAGGGCTGGCAAGCAAGGCTTGGACCGCTTTCTCCGTAACATCGTCTGGATGGACGCCAGGGCCCGCAGCAATCGCCCGGTACCTTTCGAGCTCGACTTCACCAGCTCCCACTTTCCTCAGCCCTTCGCGCAAATAAATCGATTCCGGCAATGCAGAAACCACACCATTGATGACTTCCGTATCGGTGCCGATTTCCAGTTTCCCGACACCGCTCCGCATCGCTCCGAGCCCGGCCATCAACGCTGCGCCTGGCATATCGCGTGTGCTCGCGAGCAGTAGCGCAGTCCCGAATGTTCCTTTATGCCCGCCGTCATCTCTTGCAGGCAGCGTAGCGCTGACATCTTTCGCGGTCCAGAATAACCGCTGTACATCCTGTATCGGCATAGAAAATCCTCCTGTCGGTGGCAAAGCCGTTATTTTAAATCGGATTAATGGTAGAATATTCTTGCTATTGATTATCTCATACATAGGAGGGAATACGCATGGTCCAACAATTGAACAGCCGCATATATCTGATTGACGGCTATGACCTGGGCATTAAAGAACGTACCGGGACTTATGTCATTGCGGAAGACGAACTGACGCTCATCGATACCGGCGCCAGCCCATCGGTTCCATATATCAAACAAGGGCTGGACGAACTTGGCTATACGCTTGACCAGGTTAAATACATCATCGTCACACACGTCCATTTGGATCACGCCGGCGGAGCGGGCTTGCTGCTGCAGGATTGCCCGAATGCCAAAGTGGTTGTCCACCCCAAAGGCGCACGTCATTTAGCGGACCCGAGCCGGCTGATTGCGGGGGCACGGATGGTCTACGGCGAGCAATTTGATCCTCTCTTCGAACCGATCGTGCCAGTGCCGGAGAATCGGCTGATAGAAAAAGCAGAAGGCGGCCAATTGAAGGTCGGTCCGGCGTGCACGCTGGAGTTCTGGGATACACCGGGGCATGCCAAACACCATTTCGGCATATACGACCCTATCAGCAACGGCATGTTCGCCGGGGATACAGTCGGCATCCGCTACCAGCAGCTCGTCGCGGACGGCATCCCGCTGTTTCTCCCTTCGACGTCGCCGAACCAATTTGACCCTGCGGCGATGCAGCTTGCAATCGACCGTTTCCAGGCAGCGAATTTCGATGTGATTTACTACGGCCATTACGGCATGGCTTCCGAGCCGAAAGAAGCGCTGCGCCAAGCAGGTGAGTGGCTGGTCGAATTCCTTGAAGTGGCAGAGGACGCATTCGACAAAAAGCAAAGTCCGCAAGACCTTGCCGGTCGTTTGCAAGAGATGGTTCGGACACACCTAAGGTCGCTTGGTGTCTCGGACAAGCACGGAGTATACAGCATCATCAAAGTCGACATGGAAGTCAGTGCGATGGGCTTGCTGGATTATCTATCGAAATAAAAGCCCGACCAATCATAATAATTGCAAAGTGCAAGTTTTCAGGTATAAGAAATGTATAGTTATTGTTGGGGCAACTGACAATAAAAAATGATATTTGAAACAGTAAAAAACGGCACCCTTAAGGGCGCCGTTTTTTGGCATTACATGATTTCTTTTACATAGGTTTCGACTTCTTCAGCAGTCGCTAAAGCCAAGATGCGCTCAGTGTGAGACGCCATGTCAGCTTTCGACAATTTGCTGATTTGTTCACGCGCTTTCAAAATCGATGAAGCGCTCATCGAGAATTCGTCCAGGCCAAGACCGAGCAGGATCGGAATAGCGATTTCATCGCCAGCCATTTCGCCGCACATGCCTGTCCATTTGCCTGCTTTATGAGACGCATCGATGACCATTTTGACCATCCGCAAAATCGCTGGATTGTAAGGCTGGTACAAATAAGAAACGTTTTCGTTCATGCGGTCAGCCGCCATCGTATATTGGATCAGATCGTTCGTGCCGATCGAGAAGAAATCGACTTCTTTGGCAAATAGATCGGCCATGACTGCAGTGGATGGAATTTCCACCATGATGCCGATTTCAATCGAATCGCTGACAGCAATGCCTTCAGCCGCCAGTTTTTCTTTTTCTTCCATTACCAAAGCTTTTGCTGCTCTGAATTCTTCAAGCGTCGCGATCATCGGGAACATGATTTTTAAATTGCCATGCACGCTTGCGCGCAAAAGGGCACGCAGCTGCGTACGGAACATGTCCGGCATTTCAAGGCATAGGCGAATCGCACGAAGCCCCAAAAATGGATTCAATTCCTTCGGCAGATCCAAATACGTCAATTCCTTATCGCCGCCGATATCGAGTGTGCGCACGACAGTCGGTTTCCCATCCATCGCTTTCAGCACAGCCGAATAAGCTTCTACTTGCTCTTCTTCGGTAGGGAAGGCATCGCGCCCCATATAAAGGAACTCGGTCCGGTAAAGGCCGATCGCTTCTGCACCGTTGTCGACAGCACCCGTAGCATCTTTTGGCGTGCCAATATTGGCGCCAAGTTCAACCGGGTGGCCGTCAGCCGTTACAGTCGCTTCGTTCTTCAATTTTGCCCATTCCGCTTTTTGGCGGTCATAGGCTGATTTTTTCTCTTCGTATTCTGCGATTACAGCCGCATCCGGATCAATGATGACGACGCCTTCAAGGCCGTCGACAATGATGAACGTGCCGTTTTCAATCGTTTCCATGACTTTCTTGGCACCGACGACAGCCGGGATTTCCAGCGTGCGGGCAAGGATTGCCGAATGGGAAGTGCGTCCGCCGATATCAGTGATAAACCCTTTTACGAACTCAGGATTCAATTGCACCGTATCGGATGGCGTCAAGTCTTCCGCAAGGATGATCACTTCTTCTTCGATCAGGCTTGGGTTTTGGATGGTGACGCCAAGCAGATGGGCAGTGACGCGTTTTGTCACATCACGGATATCTGCTGCACGTTCTTTCATATAGTCGCTGTCCATCGCTTCGAACATCGCGATGAACATATCCGAAGTTTCTTTCAATGCGAATTCAGCGTTGACATCATCGGATTTGATTTTTTCGGTAATCGGACCGACCAATTCAGGGTCGCTCAAGACCAGCAGATGGGCGCCGAAGATGGCCGCCTCTTTATCGCTGATTTGTGCTGCTGTGCGTTCTTTGATCGTTTCGAGTTCAGCGCTTGCTTTTGCAAGAGCTGATTCAAAACGCAGCACTTCCTGATCGGCGTTATCAATCGCCTTTTTTTCTACAGTCAGATCCGGAGTTTCCAGACGGAACGCTTTAGCGAGAGCGATGCCATTTGAAGCCGCAATTCCGGAAAGGGTGCGTGTCATTAGTTAGAAAGCCCTTCGTTTTTCATCACTTCTGTGATTTGTGCGATTGCTTGTTCTTCGTCTTCACCGTCTGCGGCGATCGTAACGGTAGAGCCTGAAGAGACGCCAAGGGACATAACGCCTAAAATTGATTTCAAATTGACTTTCTTGCCATTGAATTCCATTGTGATGTCTGATTTGAATTTAGACAATGAACCGACCAATGCTGATGCCGGGCGGGCGTGGATTCCTGCTTCATCTGTAATAACGAATTGTTTTTCTGTCATGTTAAATTCCTCCTAGTGTTTTTTGAATGCATTTAGCTGAATTCATTTTTATTATGAACGATTATGAATGAAAATCAAACTAAATGATTGTTTTTGATTGCTTATGAATGATTATGATTGATTTTGGAAGCGATTTCAAGTAATATCAATTTAACAAAAGGTTCAGTCATCCCCGTGCCGGTTTTCCGGCCGGAGCTCAAGGATGGCTGAACGCGCCACGGAACACTGCCTGAATTCAGGTTCCGGGGAGAACCATCACAACAAAAAGCAGGTGATTGCATGCTGACAAACGAACGCCATGAATTCATCCTGAATCTGTTGGAACAAAAGCAGACCATCAAGATTCAGGACATTGTGGATTTGACCGAGGCGTCTGAATCGACGATACGCCGCGACCTGACCGTTCTCGAAAACCGCAACCAATTGGAGCGGGTATTCGGTGGAGCGGTGCTGCCGGGACGTAATTTGTCGGAACCGACGATCAAAGACAAATCCACCCGCAACCTGGAAGAAAAAGACAGCATCGCCAAACTGGCCGCTTCCTTGATACAGGACGGCGACAGTGTCTATTTGGATGCAGGCACTACGACTTTCCAGATGATCCGCTATTTGCGGGACAAGAATATCGTCGCGGTGACGAACGGCTTGACGCTTGTCGAAGAACTCAATGAACATGGCATTACCGTGTATTTGACCGGCGGCCTGTTAAAGCCCCGGACCGGTGCGTTCATCGGCGCACAAACCATCCAGTCGTTGAAAAACTATCGTTTCGATGTGTGTTTTCTCGGCGTCAACGGTTTCCATCCGGAAATGGGCTATACAACTCCCGACCCGGAAGAAGCGGCTGTCAAAAGGCTCGCCAGTTCGCTCGCCAGTGAAAGCTACGTCTTGGCGGACCATTCAAAAGCCGACAAAATCAGTTTTGCCAAAATCATGGATCTTGGCGATGCCGTATTGATCACCGATTCGATCTCGACCGAGCTTCGGGAAACGCTCGAAAAGAAAACTACAGTAAAGGTGGGAACGCGATGATTTACACATGCACAATCACACCGTCATTGGATTATACCACTTATTTGCCCGACTTTACTGCCGGTAAGCTGAACCGAACCGGTGAAGTGTATTATTACCCCGGCGGCAAAGGCATAAACGTTTCACGGGTTTTAAAGCGCCTTGGTGCTGACAATATCGCATTGGGCTTTACAGGCGGTTTCACAGGTCATTATATAGAAGAGTTCTTAAAAAAAGAAGGAGTTGCCACTGATTTTATTGAAACTGATGAAATCACGCGCATCAATGTCAAGATCAAATCCGCGCAAGAAACGGAATTGAACGGGCCCGGGCCCGAACTGGATGCGGTTCAGCTGAACGAATTGGCGGAAAAGGCCGGAAAAATGCAAAGCGGTGATTGGCTCGTGCTCGCAGGCAGCCTGCCGGCATCGATTCCAGAATCCTTTTTCATGGACCTTGCGGAAACTTGCCGCAGGCTAGGCGTAAAATTCGTCCTCGATACGTCCGGACCGGCTTTGGCAAAATTGATCCAACACGGGCCGTTTTTAATCAAGCCTAATCAGGAAGAACTTGGTGAATTATTCGGGCGTCACATCACAAGCTTGGCTGAGGCGGCTTTTTACGCCAAGAAATTAGTGGCTACAGGCGTCGACAACGTCGTTGTTTCCATGGGCGGCGATGGCGCATTGCTTGCCACCAGCGAATTGCTCTTGCAGGCGAAAGCGCCAAAAGGTAAAGTCATCAATACAGTGGGGGCGGGCGACTCGCTCGTTTCCGGTTTTATCGCTTCTTACGCCATGGACGCCGATGCTGAAAAGGCTTTCCGCTACGGCGTTGCAAGCGGCAGCGCCACCGCATTCAGCCCGGATCTTTGCACGAAAGACAAAGTTGATGCTGTGCTCGAGTTTGTTGAAGTCTATCCAATAAAAGAAGAGGATGTGGCAAAATGAGAATCACGCAATTATTGACAGAAGAGACAATTATCCTGAATGTCGCGGCACGCACGAAACCGGAAGTGTTGGCAGAATTGGCAGCACAGCTTGACCGCGCCGGCAAACTGAACAACGAACAGGCTTTTCTGCAGGACATCATGGCGCGCGAAGGGCAAAGCACGACGGGCATCGGCGACGGCATTGCCATCCCGCACGCGAAATCGAAAGCGGTAAAAGCCCCGGCGATCGCATTCGGCCGCTCCCACCAAGGGCTGGATTACGAATCGCTTGACGGCCAGCCTGCCCATTTGTTTTTCATGATTGCAGCTAGCGAAGGGGCAAATGACGACCATTTGGAAGCTTTGTCCCGCCTTGCGACTTTCTTGATGGACGAAAAATTCCGCACGCGCATTCTGGAAGCGACATCAAAAGAGCAGATCCTGCAAGCGGTGACCGACAAAGAAAACGACGTGGATGGCCCTGCTCCAGAAAGCAGCCAGCCGGCAGCCGCTGGCGGGAAACGCATCCTGGCAGTCACGGCGTGCCCGACCGGCATCGCCCACACATATATGGCGGCTGAAAAACTCAATGAACGTGCACGGGAGCGCGGCATCGACATCAAAGTCGAAACGAACGGCTCCAGCGGCGTTAAAAACCGGCTGACGGATGCTGACATTGCAGCGGCAGATGCCATTATCGTCGCTGCAGACACGAAAGTAGAAATGGCGCGTTTCGCCGGCAAACCCGTTATCCAGACCGCAGTCGGCAAAGCCATTTACGAAGCGGATAAATTGCTTGACCGTGCGCTAGCAGGCGATGCGCCTGTATACCAGCACGATAAATCAAAAGATGAAGCGTCTGAAGGCGATGGCAAAGGCGGATTTTACAAGCATTTGATGAGCGGCGTTTCGAACATGCTGCCATTCGTCGTCGGCGGCGGGATCTTGATTGCGCTGTCGTTCTTCTGGGGCATCAACGCATCGAATCCGGACAGCCCTGAATACAACGCCTTCGCAGCGATGCTGAGCACGATCGGCGGCGGCAAAGCGTTTTACTTGATGGTTCCTGTTCTTGCCGGCTTTATCGCAATGAGCATCGCCGAACGCCCAGGTTTTGCGCCGGGTATGATCGGCGGTTTGATAGCAACAACGGTAACGGGTGTTGAAGAAGCAAGCGGCGGTTCCGGTTTCCTTGGCGGTTTGATCGCTGGTTTCCTGGCCGGTTACGTCACGTTATTCGTCAAAAAAGCTTTCTCTGGACTGCCGAACTCGCTTGAAGGGTTGAAGCCGGTGCTCTTTTACCCGGTATTCGCCATTGCGATCACGGGGATCATCATGATGTTGGTCAACCCGCAGCTGACGAAAGTCTACACAGGGATTTCAAGTTTCCTTGAAAGCCTGGGCGGCACGAACTTGCTGCTCGTCGGCTTATTGCTTGGCGGCATGATGGCGATCGACATGGGCGGCCCGATCAACAAAGCTGCTTACACTTTCGGCTTGGCGATGCTGAGCGCAGAGAATTTCGTCTTCATGGCTGCCGTTATGGCAGCGGGCATGGTTCCACCGCTTGGTTTGGCATTAGCTACGACATTCTTCAAGAACAAATTCACGAAAACAGAACGCGAAGCGGGAAAGACGGCTTACGTGCTGGGCGCCTGCTTTATCACTGAAGGCGTCATCCCGTTTGCAGCCGCTGACCCGGCTCGTGTCATCCCGGCTACTGTTGCCGGTGCATCGGTGACTGGAGCGCTTGTCATGCTGTTTGATATCGGATTGCGTGCACCACACGGCGGCGTTTTCGTCATCGGACTGGTGGACGGCGGAGCGATGAACATCGCGCTTTATGCACTGGCTATCCTGATCGGATCGGCTGTCACAGCAACTGTGGCCGGGCTCCTCAAAAAGAAAATCGCTGTTCCAGCAGCAGCTTAAACAAAACGCAATTCCTGCCGCATCCGGAAATTCCCGGATGCGGCTTTTTTTCTGGGCAATAAAGAGGAGAAAGCTCAGCAAAGACGAAATGTATAAAGGACAGCAGGGCAACAGAATGAGTCAACGAGAGAGGCAGCTGCAAGGCCATGCAGAAGCGGCGCTTGGAGCAGCCTCGGCAGGAGGGTGATCGCGGTGGAGCCGGAAAAAGAACAACCGAAAGTGAAAGTACTGGCTAGCTTGTTGTGGCGGTGGGTGTTGAACAATCGAGTAGTGGCAATTCTTTTGGTATCGCTGCTGATCCTCTTGAATTTATTCCTATTGACGAAAGTCCTTTATCTGCTGGAGCCGCTCAAAGGGTTCTTCAGCGCCATGGGGCTGCCGCTTGTCATGTCGGGCATCCTTTATTATTTGCTGAACCCGCTCATTGACTGGCTGGAGAAGAAGAAAGTGCCGCGCATCTCGGGCATTTTGCTGGTGTTTCTGGTGCTGATCGGCTTGATTGCCTGGGGCGTCGTCATTTTGATCCCGATCATCCGCGAGCAGATCATCTCATTGATCCAGAACTTCCCGGCATATCTGACCACCTTCACCAGTCAAGTCGATAGTTTGCTGCGGAGCGATGTGTTATCGAGGCTGCAGCAGCAATTATTGGGGGATAGCAGTACATTGGGCGAAACTTTCTCGGGCCAAGCGGAAGCAATCATCGACAATATGTTCGGCAACATTGGCAGCATTTTTGGAACGCTGACGTCGATTGTGCTGGCGCTTATCACGACGCCGTTCATCTTGTTTTATTTGCTGAAAGACGGCCATAATATGCCTTACCACATCATGAACCTCGTGCCGTCGAAGATGCGCGAGAAAACCTACATCCTGCTGCGGGAGACGAATATGCAGGTCAGCCAGTATATCCGCGGCCAATTGGTTGTTGCGTTCGCAGTCGGCGTCATGTTCTGGCTCGGCTTCGTCATTATCGGCATGGAATATGCCTTGATCCTCGGCATCATCGCGGGCGTCTTGAATTTGATTCCGTTTCTTGGGACGTTCATCGCGTTGTTTCCGATCGTCATTGTCGCGCTTGTCGTCCATTCGCCGATCATGCTCGCGAAAGTGCTCATTGTCTTCGCCATTGAACAGACTTTGGAAGGCCGGGTCATCCAGCCGCTGATCCTCGGCAGCAACTTGAATATCCACCCTGTGACCATCATTGCCGTGCTATTGACTGCCGGAAATTTGTTCGGCATTCCGGGCGTCATTCTTGGCATTCCGGCCTATGCCGTCATCAAAGTATTTCTCGTGCATTTGTTCCAGTGGTACCAAGCGTATACGGGGCTATACGAAGATGACTTCAATCCCGCCCCGAAACCGCTCGTGTCAGCAAAGAAAAAGAAAAAACTGTTGGCAATCAAAAGGAAATTGCAATGATGGGCATGTTTTATCGCTTAAAGAATCACCCAGTTTGGAATGGAATCCATCCTTAAGGAGGTTTTGAAATGGTCGTGGAAGCGAAACCGGAATTTTTCATGAAATTGAACGAGGCATTCAGCAACAGGGACATCGATTTTATCGCAAGCATCATCGCGGACGATGTGGTGTGGACGCTGCATGGCAAAAAAGCGCAAGGCAAAGATGCGTTTATCGATTACATGAAAATGATGGACATGGACAGTGGGCTCGGAACGGAGCTGACGATCGACACTTTGCTGACGGACGGTGCGGAGGCGGTGGTCAAAGGCAGAATGACGTTCAACACATCGACAGGCGAAGAAAAGACCTATCTATACTGCGACATTTACCAAATGCACGACATCGAAGAGAAAATCCAGGACCTGACGTCGTTCATCATTGCGCTGGATGAATGAAAAAGGTTAGGAATTTTGGCGGGAAGTTATGGTAAGATAGAAAAAGGCAATTGAAAAGGGTACTCAAGGGTGGTCGGCCATCCCCGGAAGAAAGGGGGTGGTGCGGATGACAGTTTTCGAAGCATTGATGTTTGCGGTAACGTTTGCAAGCTTGGTGCTCGCAGTGACGTCATCAAACCAAAAAAAATAACCCGCCCTTGAGTTGACTGCTCGGCGGGTTATTCCTTATGAAGAAACCTTGAGGCTGATCTCCCTTGGGAGGACCTATTGATTGCTTGCCGCCGGTGTTAGCGCACCGGTGGTTTTTTTCTGTTCTATATACATACTATATACCCCGCTCCTGAAAATTTCAAGCTGCCTGCATCTTTGCGTTTCGCCAGCAATTCCTGCACAATGGATTTATCTGATAATTGAGAGGGGAATGGCTATGGCACAATCATTAGCAGGGAAAATCGCATTCATTACCGGAGCGGGGAAAGGCATCGGCCGGGCATCAGCGCTTGCACTTGCAAAAGAAGGCGTGCATATCGGCTTGATCGCACGCACCGAAGAAGACTTGAAAAAAACGGCGGCAGAAGCTGCAACCCACGGCGTCAAAACGGCTTATGCACTTGCGGACGTATCGGATCTCGGACAAGTGGAACAGGCGATTGCAAAATTAACGCAGGAACTCGGAGCCGCCGATATTTTGATCAATAATGCGGGCATCGGGAAATTCGGTCCGCTGCTGGAAATTGCACCGGAAGACTGGAAGCAAGTCATCGACGTCAACTTAATGGGCATGTTCTACGTGACGCGGACCGTGCTGCCCCAATTGATCGAAAAAAACGGCGGCGACATCGTCAATATTTCCTCGATGTCCGGTTTGAAAGGCGGCGCCGGGTCCAGCGCTTACAGTGCGTCGAAATTCGGCGTCCTCGGGTTGACGGAATCGTTGTCGCAGGAAGTGCGCAAACATAACATCCGCGTATTCGCACTGACGCCGAGCCGTGTCATCACGGATTTTGGCGGCAGCAGCCAGAAGCCAGCAGACAGCGACGAGAAATTCATGCAGCCAGAAGACATTGCCGAGTACATCGTGGCCCAGTTGAAGCTGCATCCGCGCATATTCATTCCATCGTCAAGCCAGTGGGCAACGAATCCATTTTGATGGCGATAATCAGCTGAGAAACAAAGCAAGGAGGATTTTAAGAATATGGTGAAATGGAAAGAAGAGATCGTCATCGACCGCGATATTGACAAAGTCTGGCAATTGTTCCAGGATGCTAGCGTCCGGAAAATCATGCCAAAGATCCACAGCCATGAACTTGTGGAGGGTCATGACGACCAAGCCGGAGCCAAACACAGCCAAAGCTATTACGAAGGCAAACAGCTCATGAGCTATGTGGTCGACACAAAAGCATACACGGACCTGCCGGAGCTTAAAGAACGCACGGTCGAGTTTTTGATGGGGCAGTCGATTGTCGTGAATTATGCTTATCGCCTTGAAAAACTGGAAGCGGAGAAAACCCGCTTCATTTATTCAGGCTTCAATAAAGGGCTCACGGCTTCTGCGAAGATGCTGCTGCTTGCCGGCAGCAAAAAAAGCCGGCAAGCAGCAGCCCGGACGTTCATGGAGCGGGTCAAAGACGAGGCGGAGAAAATGGCATAGGCAAGACAGGCCGAAAAGGGGGCAATGGGATGATTGAATGGAAGCAAAAGCGCATCATCGACGCCAATATCGAGACAGTTTGGGACTTGTTCAGAGACGATAATATCCAGCGGATCATGCCAAAGCTGGAAAAGCACCAGCTCGTCGAAAAACGGGAAAATGAAGTCGGCGCCAAGCATCAACAGACTTATCGACAAGGCAGCAGGCTGGAAACGTATATCGTGGAAACGGTGGCTTACCAGGACACGCCGGACGAAAAAGTGAAGCAATTGCATTTTGTGCTCGCTAACCTTTTCGAAGTCGATTTGCAGTTCCGTCTCCAGAAAATCAGTGAACAACAGACACGCTTTGTCTACGAAGGATCGAACCGCGGCACGAATCTCGTGGGGCGGACGATGCTGAAGATGGGCGGCACAAAAAGCAATATGGAAACCGTCAATGAGTTTATGGACTTGGTGGAGTCGGAAGCGGTGAAAAGGGAGAGAAACCGATGAGGCAATGCCCGGAATGCCGAGGCGCAATGGCTGAAGATCTGCAAGTTACGATAAAAGGCGCCATGTACGGCTTGAAAATCACCCGGAAAAAACGTGGATTATTCAATAACGCCACAGCGGAGCCGAAAGCGGCTGTCTGCAGCAATTGCGGAGCGGTGGCGTTTTACGTTGAAAACCCTGACGATTTTCGGGAATAATGATTAAAAAAACGTAAATGTATTAAACTACTTAAGGATAATACAATGAAAATCAAAAACGTAACAAGAAAAAAAGCGTAAAACGCAAATAAGTTTTAGGTGTTTGAATGAAACCAAATAGCTTTTGCGCCGTAAATAGAGAGAGAACTTTTAGGGGGAGATCCAATGATCGACATAACTGAAAAGCACGAAACAGAACGAGTAAACCCGTTCACCGCGGTTTGGCTGCAGACGCGCAAAGCTGCCCGCTTTGTTATTGAAGAAAAGTCCATAGGATTTGCCATTATGCTCATTATGCTTTCAGGCATCGGCAGCGGCTTGATGGGGATGCAAAGTTCAGGAGGCGGCGCAGGCATGGCCGGCTGGCAGATATTTTTGCTTACGGTCATTCTCGGGCCAGTGGTCGGATTCGCGAGTGCCGCTTTCTTGTCCGCATTGTATTTGCTCGTCGGCAAACTGTTCAAAGGGACAGCGACTTATATCGAAATGTTCAAAGCGGTTGCGGTTTCAATGATTCCTTATGTCTGGATTGCACCGGTTTTATTGGCATGGGCGACGCTCGCACCGGGTACATATTTCGCTGATCCACTGGCGGAAACCAGCACTGGGGAAGGCTGGGGAACACTGATTGTCCTTGGCACGCTATCATTCATCCTGTCGATCTGGGGCATCATCATCCAGAGCAAGGCGATTGGGGAAGCGCACCGGTTCAGCAGCTGGAAAGGCTTTGCGACGGTGTTGATCCCGGCCATTGTCATCGGCGTCGTCATCGTTGTTGTGATTATTTTGTTCGTGATGCTGTTTGCTGCTGCGATGTAAGCGGAAAGAAGGCTCAGGCCTTCTTTTTTTATGGAAAGAAAAAGTACATGTAGGATATTACATAAGGTATTTATACAATAAAGTTCAAAACAAGCAAACAAGAAGCCAAACCGTGAAAATCGGTCCGCTAATTAGCGCACAAGTTCAAGTGTAGCAAAAGCGCACAGTGGAATCGATGATAAATAAACATGGTTTTAGCAATAAAATCTCTTGGTGCTGTCATCGTGTGATTGTAGGAGGGAAGCGCTATAACAGCTTATTTTTGCTATACTAGAGGAAAGGACTTATTATTCAGTTAATTGGAAGGGATGTTAAAGGGATTAATTCCGTACAACCGATTACTTGAATTTAGCATTAACGAGCTTTTATGCGCGCTCAGCGTAATTTACGTGCGTTCAGCGAGATTTATGCGCGTTCAGGAGAATTTACGTGCGTTCAGCAAGTTTTACGCGCGTTCAGAAGATTTGTGGTAGGAGGTGGGACAATGTTGGTCTATTTGCGTATTTTCATCGAAATAAGTCTCATACTGCTGTTCATTTTTTACGTCAGCGGCCGGCTGATCGGCTCCAAGGTCCATGTCGTCAAACGCCTGCTGTCGGTGATTCTGGGTGTCAGCCTGACATCGCTCGTCTACTGGTATTCCTATCTGCGTTTTACGGATTATTTCGAGCAGGGCTTTTTATCCGCTGTGACCGATGCCAGTACGCTGATTTGGATCGGCAGCATGCTGATGATTTCGATGCTGTTCTTCTTGTTCTTCGAGCTTTTTGAAGCGAACGGTTTCGGCGGCAGCGGTGCGACGCTCACAAGCCGCGTGTTTTTTATGAAACGCTTGCTGCATCTTTGGCGCCGCCAGAAGCGGTTGAGCAAAGTGCTCGAAATTGCGGTGAAAAACGGCATTTCCAGCACGTTCCACTACGCACGCCACCGCGAAAACGAACGGCAATTGGCTATCGCGTTGCGCAGGACGCTCGAACAAAGCGGCGGCATCTTCATCAAGTTCGGGCAAGCGCTGTCGACGCGTTCCGATCTTTTCCATCCCGCTTTTATTGAAGAATTGGGTAAATTGCAGCAGAACGTCGTGCCGTTGACCGCCAAGCAAGTGAAGGAAGTTCTCCATAAAGCGCTGCCCGAGACGTTTGACGAGGTTTTTGAGTCTTTTAGTATGGAACCCTTGGCCGCAGGGTCAATCGGCCAGGTACACCGCGCCGTGCTGCGGAAAAACCGCGATGAGGTCGTTGTCAAATTGCTGCGGCCGGACGTCTCGACAATCATGCGCGACGATCTGGATATCCTGGTGGAGTTTGCGGAATGGGTGGCACTGAAATCGACATGGGCATCGAATATCGGCTTCCGGGAGCTTGCCATCGGGTTCGCCAATGCATTGCGGGAAGAAATCGATTTTGAAATTGAAATACGCAACACGATCCAAATCGGCAACATTCTGGCGAAAAGTCCATACACCGTGAAAGTGCCGCACGTTTACCGCGAATACAGCAATTATAATTTAATCGTCCTCGAGTATTTTAAAGGCAAGAGCATTCCGAAAGGCAAAGAAGTTTTTGAGCAGTTTCAAATTCCGCCGCGTGATTTCTCGCGGACGGTGCTGTTCTCGTATTTGGAGCAAATGCTGTTCGCCGGCATTTTCCATGCCGATCCGCATCCTGGCAACATTTTCATCGACAGCAGGGACGGCTTGCCAGTGCTGCTGGATTTCGGGGCGGTCGGCCGCCTGGCCAAAGTGCAGCAGGAAGCTTTGAATTTATTTGTCATCGGCGTCCAGCAAAACGATGCAGAAATCATCTACGATGCTGTCACGGACCTTGTGGAAGACAGCAAGGACATCGATCGCCAGAAATTTGAACAGGCGATCGGGCAGATTTTGCTGCGGGTGTCATATGTCGACCGCATTTCAACCGATGAACTGATCCATTCCATTTTTGATGTCGTACGGGATTTCGGCCTGTCGTTTTACCCGTCTGTCGGCATTGCATTGCGGGCATTGATAACGCTTGACGGCACCTTGCACACAATCGACCCCGGTTTCGACATGTTCACCGAGGCGAAAACATTCGCAAAAGAGACGAAAACCGCGATTTTGAAAAAGCCGTTCCGTGAACCGCGCGAAGTCAAAGAACGCATTGAAGAAGAATTGGCGCTTATCATACCGGAATTGAAGAAATTGCCGAAACGTGTGGATCACCTGCTGCGAAAAGTGGAGGGAGGGCGCATCATTCTGCACCACGACATCTTTTCGGACAAATCGAATGCCCATTTCGTGGCGCTGATGTTTTCCCGCTTCATCCTGTTGATGACAGGCATTACGTTCGGCATCGTGTCATCTGCTTTGCTGGCGATTGCCCAGTTTATCGATACGGTGTACGCCGTTTACTTGAACACGGCCGCCTATACCGGCTTGTTCCTGTGCGTGATTCTTTTGGTGAGGCTGTCCATCCAAGCTGTCCGGGACATGAAAAACGATCGCTTGTAAAGATTGGTGCTCGATGATGCCAATAAAACCTCTAAAAACGCATTCATTTGAATGTGTTTTTTAATTGTTAAAGTCAACCATAATGGGTATGATGAAAGAAATCGATTTTTCAGAAAATTATTGTGGGGGTTTATTGATGAATAACTTGAAGCAAATCGAGGAAATCCGGAAATTCAACCGCTTTTACGCGAATGTCCTTGGCAAAATCGACCAGGAAATCTACCAGCAGCCATATCCGTTGGCAGAAGCACGTGTTTTGTCGGAACTCCATGCGCAAAAAGGCGCGACGGCTTCAGAAATACGCGAAAAACTGGGGCTGGACCGGGGTTATATCAGTCGTATGCTGCAAAAATTCGAAGACAGCGAATTGATTTTCAAGCAGCAATCAGCCGATGATAAACGCCGCATTTTGCTGGGATTGACCGAAAAAGGCGAAGAAATCCACCAGCAGCTCGTGAAAAACGCCAATCTAGGCGTCAGCAAGATGGTCGCCGCGCTGTCAGAACGCGATTTACTGAAACTGACCGCCGCTATGGAAACGATCGAAAGCCTGCTGCAGGCCCAGCAAGCCCCTGATAAAATCATCATACGGCCATATGGTCCTGGTGATGCCGGTTACATTGCGCATCTGCACGGTACGCTGTATGGCAATACGCATCAATTCAGCCATGATTTTGAATTCTATGTGGTCAAAGGCTTGGCAGAGTTTATGGCCGATCCAAGTGGCGGCCAGTTATGGATCGCTGAAGTGAACGGTGTTGTTGCCGGATCCATAGCGATTGCAAAAGCTGGAGACCATACTGCGCAATTGCGCTGGTTTATTATGGATGAACAGTTCCAAGGGTTGGGCATCGGTAAAATTCTGATGGAGACGGCAATCGACTTTTGCCGTGAGCAAGGCTATCAGCATGTATTCCTGTGGACGGTCAACATATTGGAAGCTGCGCGCTATCTGTATAGCAAATACGGTTTTAAGCTAACCGAGCAAAAAATGAACACAGATTGGACTGCAGACGAGTTGACGGAAGAACGTTGGGATCTGGAGTTGGAACCGATCAAGGCATTGTCTGCAGAACGCGATGTGCAGGATTAAGCGTGGATGCTCAAGAATCGTGATAAATAGCAGCAAAAGTCAGAAGAAGGGGCCGTTTAGAAAGGCCCTTAAATCGCTGAAAATATTTTAGTTTACATAATATAAATTATC
Organism: Planococcus sp. APC 3906; assembly: GCF_030407685.1. Classification (NCBI taxonomy): domain Bacteria; kingdom Bacillati; phylum Bacillota; class Bacilli; order Caryophanales; family Caryophanaceae; genus Planococcus; species Planococcus sp. APC 3906. Next base: position 37,090 of record NZ_JASDCW010000028.1, read on the forward strand.
GGAAGTAGTGTTTCATTCAATAAGTATACTCAAGACAATGAGACGAAACGCGTTTTTCGGCCAAAATCCGGCTTTTTTTCAGTTATTGAGCTTTATGTCCGTTTTACGCGTTTTCACAGCGCGCTAAAATTTATGGGCTTAACCAATTTAAAATTAGCCAGGCTGGATTACACGACGCAAAAATTTCTTCAGCAAAAAAATAAAACCATCCGGACAGCGCAAATTCTAAATGCGGCATCCGGATGGTTTTTATGTGCGTTAAGCGCAAATTGTTCACTAAGCACATCGTAAACGATTATTTACGCCAATCGTATTTCTGCGCTACATCACCAGCAAATTCCATCGATGTCCGTCAAGATCGCAAAATCCCGCTCCGTACATGCCGTTTCGTTCACCAGGCTCCGCAAAAATAATTCCGCCCGCCGTAGCCGCTTTGTGCGTCAGCTCCTGGACTTCATCTTCATTTTCCACTGAAATGGAAATCAAAAACTCCGTACAGGTTTCCGTATCCGCAATCGTGTTATTCGTGAACGACATAAATGTCTCTTCCGGAAACAACATGACCATCGCGTTATGGCTGCCAATGACGACGCCCGCCATTGCATCGCTATCTGAAAACCGTTCATTGAGCCTGAATCCGAGTGACTTGAAAAAGCCTTTCGATTTCTCCAAATCTTTAACCGGCAGATTGATCCAGCATTCTTTTGCCAATGCAATTCCCCCTCGATTGAATTTTCGCGCCGCTCCACAAGCTGTATTAACGCCATTATAAAGCGTATTGGGAGCTATTGCCACACGATTTTAGCGGTTCCCCCTCCCTTGCGTTCTTATATCTATACCAGTATAAGACTGCCATAAACATTTGGTTGTAAAAGCCCGATCCACACTAAACCTATCGATTCTTGCTGATGAAAATAAAATATGCTGAAATACCACGGGGTTATAATTAAAAAATTATGGTATCTTGCTAATAGCAAAGCCGCTCCGTCAACGGATGTAATAATTCAACGATATTCTTTACCGTGTGAGGCAATCGTTTTGCTGATTTCTAGTGGATGATAAGCTTATTAGAAGGACTTTTGCTCCTGCTGCTGTTCATCTTACTATAAATTTCAAAATGTTAAGCCACAAACTTATTTTTGAAGTCTAAGATAATCTCTCCTGACTTGAACTATCCCAGCAATGATGATTGTCAGAGATAAAATGACTTTTACTTCTACTGGTAATTGAGGTGTAAGAAACAACATTATGATGGCAATTAAAGCGAAAAAATTTAACAAGATGGTTCTTCTAAACTTCCCTCTATTGTCCAGTTTGCGGTAAGACCATGCCAATTCAAAAACCTCCTGTCTATCACTAATGGTTCCAATATCCACACAAACATTACCGATCATTTCGCTAAAATGCACAAACTCTTAAATTGGCTATTTCCTGAAGTAGGATGAATTCTTTAAGAGTTTCAAAGCCGAATTCCAGTTAAAGCACAGTGCCTTTCCCACGACCGAATGAATGTTTTTCTACTCGGCTGGGAGGGCTGTTCCCCTTGGGTGCATGTTGCTGCATTCGATAAAGTGTTTAAAATGGCCGTGAATAAAATCATGGAAAACAACAACATTCCCATTCCTTGGTGCTGATATATGTCGATAGCCTCTCATAAACAGTTTTATTCCTGAAATAGCTCTGAGTTTTCCTTCGAAATCAATAAAAACTATCGTTTCTTGTTTATTTTCGCTATGAATCAAGAAAATATCCTTAATTCCCAGTCAAACCCTATTAATTATTGCTATAATTGGATTTAAGAAACTTTGGGGTGAAAAGAGTGGAAAACATCATGAATCCTTTGCAAACCTACCATACAGCGGGCCATATCTTCGCCGCTATGGGCCAAATTTACACGAAACCGCTCCATCAGCATGCGGATACGTGTGAGGTGTTGCTGGTGGCATCCGGCACCGGCATCTTCACCATCAACGGAAAAAGCTACCGTGCAGGACCCGGGAGCATCGTGTTATGCAATGCCGGCGACTGGCAAGAAGCACGGGTGGACCCCCGCTCCCCTTTCCAAGCGTTGTACCTTTCCTGTTCCGGAACTTTGGCAGAAGCCTTGCCGATCAGCCACGTCCGTAACCAGCAGCTGGCTCCTGTTCAATTTTTGCGTGTCTTTGCAGAATTGCAGTCGTTGCTTGAACGGATTATCCAGCAACAGCAAGACCGAACCATGCTCCGCCATTTGCTTGCGCTGTTTTTTTGCACGCTTGAACGCGCCTTGGCACCTGCCGCAGCAATCGAAGCGCCGAATAGTGATCAAGTGATCCGCAAGGCGCAGCATTATATAGAAGAGAATCATTCACGCGATATTACACTGGAAAACTTATCTATGGAGCTGGGATTGAACAAATACGCCTTCGCACGCCAGTTCAAAGAAGTCGCCGGTGTCAGCCCGATCCAATACGCCATCCAGTGCCGCATGCAGACTGCACAGCATCTGTTGATGACAACAGCCGGCACCATTCCGGAAATCGCCGCTCAGACAGGCTATAAAAGCGCCACCCATTTCCAACAGGCATTCAAGAAAGCAATAGGCACCTCACCTGGTGTATTCCGCAGAGAATCGTCCGCTCCCCGCCCGTAGCGTGTTTCTCCATGAACGGCTTGCGGCAATCAAGCGCCGAGCCGCAGATTCAAGATGGCCACGAGCTGTTCATTCATCTCGGCAGCGCTTTTATTGAAGTCCTGCCGGTACCACTCGATGACCATGCCGAGGATGGCGTTTGCTTGATAAGCGCTCAGCATATCGACGGCCACGTCTTCATCGATCTTTTGGTGGGCGTTGAAATCTTCTTTCATCAGCGAATTGATTTCATTGAACAAGAGATAGTAATACGCCAGCGGCACATTTTTGGAAAACACGATAAAATAGAATTTCTTAAATTTCTCAATGTGGTGGAAAATCCGGATGGTCGCCGGATTCAGTTTCGTCGTCTCAATCCGCTCCACATACTTGTAAGGCGCCTGGTAGGATTCCGCCAGGTCTTTCATGATCTCCTTGAAATACTCTTCGAATAAATCCTCGACTTTGCCGTAATGCTGGTAGAACGTGCCGCGGTTGATTTTGGTCGCTTTGCAGATTTCGGTGATAGAGATCGATTCCAACGCCCGCTCTTTTAACAATATAAGCAAGCTTTCGTGCAATGCTTCCTTCGTCTTCTGTACCCGCAGATCGGTTTTCATTTTTCACCCTCCTTTATTGAACAAATTATCAGAAAACGTCGGTTATTGAACAAAATGCCCTCTTTTGATGGTTGTTAGCACTTCGTTCCTAGGATTATAATTTTATTATACAGTTGTTCAATAAAATTCAGGGGGTTTTCATTGATGAAATTCGAAGGCAAAGTGGCAATCGTAACAGGCGCAGCATCCGGCATGGGCAAGGCGATTGCGGAAGGCTATGCGCAAGAAGGCGCGAAAGTGGTCGTATCCGATTTGAATTTAGACGGTGCAACAGCGGTTGCGGACGCTATCAAAGCAAATGGCGGCGAAGCGATTGCGGTGAAAACGAACGTGACTTCCTTAGAGGATTTGGAGACGTTGTTCGCCGAAACGAAACAGGCTTTCGGCAAGCTCGACGTTCTTATCAACAATGCTGGCATCATGGACGGCATGGAGCCGGTCGGCGAAATTTCCGATGAGCGTTGGGACAAAGTGTTTGCGGTCAATACGACGGCGGTCATGCGCACAATGCGCATCGCAACGGCCATCTTCCTCGAACAAGGGCACGGCGTCATCATTAACAACATCTCAGCAGGCGGCCTTTACGGTGCTCGTGCAGGCGCCGCTTATACAGCATCGAAACATGCGGTTGTCGGCCTCACGAAAAATACAGCATTCATGTATGCCGATAAAAACATCCGCTGCAACGGCATCGCACCCGGCGCCGTCGCAACGAACATCGGCAGCACGATGAGCAACCTCAGCGAAGCCGGCATGAACCGCCAACAGCTGGGCATGGCCATCAACCCGCGCGTCGGGCAGCCGGAAGAAATCGCGAAACTCGCCGTTTTCCTCGGATCGGACGACGCCAGCTTCATCAACGGCCAAGTGGTCACGGCGGACGGCGGCTGGACGGCGTATTAAGCAAAATCAGTTCTCGAAACAGGCGCATTGATTGCGCCTGTTTTTTACGTCTCCCGCTACTTTAATAGCCTGCAAAGTGCATTTTGCATAATTGCCTTTTTAGCTAAATAATTATTAGCAAGATATGCTAAGCTTGATTCGACTAAAACCGTAACAATGCAATCTTTGAGGAGGGATTATCATCTATTTAGAAATTTATCTTTATCCTGTATTGGAAGAAAACATAGAACGATTTTTAAAAATTAACCGAGAAGCGGAACAGATTTACAAAGAATACGGTGCACTCGAAAGCGAAACATATGCGGCAGCATCAACTGAACCGGAATATGGCTGTTTAGGCATGGCGTCAGCCGTTGAACTGCGCGATAGCGAAGTATTAATGTTAGAAATCAACCGCTATCATCATCAGATGCACCAGCGACAGGTTTTGGAAAAGGTTGATAAAGATGAACGGATTGAAAATTTATATGATCAAATGACAAAGGTGATCGATATAAGCCGAACTGTTCGCGGTGAATTTCATTTGCTATAACAAAGAAGTTGAAAAGATCGATTTCTCTATGTTTAGTTTGTAAAGAAGTCGGACTTTTAAAATGAATACATTCATCTATCTAATTGTGAAGCGTAATTTTCTTCTTGCTGCTCAATAGACTTGCTAAAGTAAAAAGACGCCAGTTGCAACTAGAAAATCGCAGTATTCAGCTGCTTGGCAATCCCGCTCCGTTTCCCTGCTTAATCGTTTTCATATTGTGTCCTTCTCTGAAAGCAACTTAATTAACTAAGCTGTTGATAATTGAGAGGGTTCCGATTTTTGCTGAACGCGCGTAAATTGTTCTGAGCGCGCATAAATCTCGCTGAACGCTCGTAAATGTTTTTAAACGCACGTAAATTTCGCTGAGCGC
>NZ_JASDCW010000029.1:0-40979 GCF_030407685.1 Planococcus sp. APC 3906
TTGCGCTAGACTGAACCCATCGGGAAAACCCGGCACAATAAAACTGCATACCGTTTTTGCACTAGGGGTGCTTATTTTTAGCTGAGATGCAAGCGCAAGCTTCGATCCCTTATAACTCGATCAGGTTAGGACCTGCGTGAGGAAGTGCGGCGCATTTCTGTCCCGATCCTTTCTGGATTTTATACATGAAATTGTGGCTGCATCTTCACGGATGCGGCCTTTTTTGTGTAAATTTTAAGGAGGATTTTTTATATGGAACCACTACAATGCGGCACCAGCCCGATTGTCGGATTTCGCTTTTCATTGCATCCGATGGCCGGGGATTTCATCCAAGTCATTAAAGGGGCATTGCGGGAAACCGACACCACGAATGTTTGGATGCACACTGACGATGTTTCGACCGTCATCCGCGGCAGGCAGCTCCATGTGTTCAATGCAGCGAAGTCGATTGCGCTCCATGCTGCAAAAACGGGCGTGCACGTCGCCATGTCAGGCACATTTTCTGTCGGCTGCCCAGGTGATTCTGCCGGAGATGCCTATTTGGACAAAGGTGACGAGTTGCTGAACACCGATACGTCAAAGCAATATGTTTCTTCGCAATTCGCGCTTTATCCCATGAACAATCCCGATTATATGGCAATTATCTACCGGGAAGTCGAACGTGCGAAGGCACTGGGCGTCTTTAATGACTCCATGCATTATGCGAGCGGCATCCATGGTGATATCCATGATGTATTCGCTTTTTACGAAGAAGCGTTTGCCAATGCCCGAACTTCTGAAAATGCGCACCTCGTGATGACAGTCGCTTTGAGCATAAATAGCCCTTCTCATGGAGGTGGCAGCGGTGCTTAAAGATTGGAAGTTGAAAGAAATCGTCCTGATGTCATTGTTCGGTGTCGTCTTCGGCATCGTTTATCTCGTGTTTATCCATTTCGGCAACATATGGGCTGGCATTATCGGACCAATCGCATATGAATGGATGTTCGGCATCTGGTTTATCGTATCCATCATTTCAATGTATATTATTCGCAAACCCGGAGCCGCCGTCCTGCCTGAAACATTGGCGGCATTAATCGAAGTCCTTCTTGGCAATGCGGTTGGGCCGCGCCTGATTTTGTCAGGGCTCGTTCAAGGCCTTGGTGCGGAAGCTGCGTTTGCAGCCACGCGCTACAGACATTTCAATCTGGCAATACTGATGCTCGCCGGCGCCGGCTCTGCCGTGTTCAGTTTCATCTATGGCTACTTTATATCGGGTTATGCTGCACTCGATCCGTCATTTGTTGCATTCATGTTCACTTTGCGTGTCTTGAGTGGCATGGTGATTGCGGGGATTGGCGGCAAATATATAGCTGACGGCCTCCTCGCAACTGGTTCGCTGCGTGGTTATGCAATTTCCCGCAGCGGCAAAGGTGATGCGGGTGCCTGAGGAAGTCATCCGCTTAAATAACTTGTCATTCCGGTTTCCGGATTGCAGCAAAGCGGTATTGCACAATGTTTCAGCTATTATCCACCGGGGTGAACGCATCGCCGTATGCGGCCCGAGCGGCTGTGGCAAAAGTACGCTTTTGTATTTGCTGAACCGCCTTTATCCACTCAATTGTGATGGCATCGTCAGCGGAGAAATCCGGTTATTCGGAAAAAATGGGGAACATTACGCCCCCGGTGAAATCAATCGACGGATTGCAACCGTGTTTCAGGATCCCGATGCTCAATTCTGCATGCCGACAGTTGAAGAGGAATTGGCATTTACATTGGAGAATCTGCATATCCCTCAGGCTGACATGGAAGAGCGGATTGCGGGCATTCTTTCTTTGACGTCTTTGACTGAGTGGCGGCATTCCAAAATCCATAGCTTATCTGGCGGCATGAAACAGCGTGTCGCTGTCGCTTGCGCATTGATCATGGATCCGGAAGTGCTCTTGCTGGATGAACCATTATCCCATCTTGATCCGGTGACTGCGCGCGATTTCGTTTGTTGGCTCGACGGATTGCAGCAACTCCGGCAGCTGACAATTATCGCTGTGGAACATAGGCTGGTACATTGGAAATCTTTCTTCAAACGGGAAATTCGGCTTGGCAGAGACGGAAGGGTAATCGCGGATGGACCGCCGGCTGAAATACCGGCCCTCCTCTTCCCTTCGCGGCTTTCCGGAAAAGCGGCAGAAGAAGCACTTCGTATTCAAGGTTTGGCAGTAGAAATCGATGGCAAAACACGCCTTTCCCCTCTGTCCTTTTCATTAACACGCGGTGAAGTCACAATTGTCGCGGGTCCGAACGGCAGCGGGAAAACAACGCTTTTAAAAGCATTATGCGGAATCCATCAGGCAAGTGGCACCATCCAGGCAATTTCCCGGCGAGGCTACGTGCCTCAATCCCCCGAGTTCATGTTTTTAGCTCAGAGCGTTTCCCAGGAAGTGGCTTATTCGGGAATCTCTTCGCTGCAAGAAATCAAAGGGCTGATGAACCGGCTGGATCTCTCAACAATTGCGGATTCACATCCTTTTTCGGTGAGCCACGGCCAAAAACGGCGTGTTGCAGTCGGGGCAATGCTCGCAGACAAACGGCAAATCCTGCTTATGGATGAACCGACAGCAGGGCAAGACGCCGCATCGCTCCAAGAATTATATACGTTGATCGGTCAACGGACAGCAGAAGGCGCAGCATTTGTAATCGTCACGCATGACATGTCGTTCGCTTTGGCGGTCGCTGATTCCGTTGTACTGCTGAAAGATGGTGCGATGACCGGCAAATATTCCGCAGCTGACTTTTGGACACGGGATGACTTGCTGCTAGCCCATCATTTATTGGCTCCGGAAAGAGTGGCAATCCATGAAGCATCTATTGAATGACATGAATCCATCTTTCAAATTTGTCATTGTCACTTTATCGATGATCGTGATGGCTTGCTTTTTCAACCCCTGGACTCCGCTGATTTTTTGTTGCGGCATTGTCTTATTGCAAATCCTATTCAGCCAAACCAACTGGAAACTATGGTTGGTCTGCATGCTTCCTTTTGCTTTTGGCGCATTTGGCTATTTATGGACCACGATCGTTTTTGGCCGCGCTTCCAGCGGAACAATTATTTGGTCCTCCGGTTTTTTTGACATCACCGACCAACAATTAAATCTGGCATTGTCACTTTCGTTTCGGGTGCTGGCTTTTTCCGTGCTGTCGCTCATGTTCGCCTTCACTACTGCACCCGTCAAATTTGTCATGAGCCTTATGCAGCAAATGAAGCTTTCACCGAAATTGGCCTATAGCGTTCTAGTGGGCTACCATTTCCTGCCGCTTATAAAAGAAGAATTCGTGCAGATTAAACAGGTCCATGAAATGAGAAATGTTTCAGTGAAGAATAGCAGATGGCTCCAATTAACGTCGATTTACGGCATGCTCATTCCGACCCTTGCCGGTTCTGTCCGTAAGGCCGAAAGCGCCGCTTTTGCTATGGAAGCACGTGGTTTTACCGGTGAACCGCGAACATCTTATTTCCGACCGATTCGGATTAAACCAAGGGATTATTGGCTTTCGCTTCTTTTTTCAGCCCTCTTGGCTGCAAGTTGCATCATCGGTGTTTTACTCGAAAAATAACGGCGCGGCTTGCATATTGCAGGCCGTGTCTTTTTTCTTGTAGGCGTTTTGGGTTTTTAAGAATACCTTATGTAGTTATATACATTTATTATCTCCAAGACCGTCTTTGTGTTTTTCAAAACGATTGTTCGGATTTTTGCATTTAAGGGTATAGACTATAAAACCCGTTGTGGAGGTGCCTGTGATGCACGAAATCCAATTGCTTGATGAAAAAGACGACCGAGTCTACCTTGTTTATATGACCAACCGCCAAGACTCCTTCAAATTATTTGAGCGGGACATGTCACAGATGATGGAACGCGCCTCTGCCGAAATTTCAATTGGCTATACGAATTTATGGGCCATGAAGCGCATCGGCATAATTGAAAAAGAAAAAGTCTGCTACTTCCCTGACAACGAGCTGCTGATCGAGCCTGCCTTTTTTCAGCAGTATGGAAAAATGGAAGTTTACATAATTTTTTTATTTGTAAAATACAATCCTTCCGCTCCTTTTATGTTTTCTAAGCGCATGAATATGGAGCCTTATAGCCGTTTCGAAGATGCTGCCGAGGCTGGATGCAGGCTGATTGAGTTGATGGAAAACACTTATCCTGGCCGCCAATTCAAAGTGCTGTGCGCAAAATTGCTATACGACATCCCTTGGCATTAAAACATCCGAAAAGCCGGCTGCGGGAAATTCCCGCAGCCGCCTTTTTTGCCTTTCACTTATTCCAAACGCGGGCTGCGCAGCACGGCTTTGTCGTAGGCCAATTGAAAACCGCTGCGCCTGGCGTTGCGTGCTGAAGACGTTCCGGGTTTTGTCGTGACCGTGGCATACGTGCATCCTGCTTCTTTCGCATATCGCAGACGCTCTTCGATCAGCATAGCCTGATAGCCTTTGCCTCTTTTAGCAGGCAGCATCGCGGTCATAAACAATTCCGCGAGTTCCCCGTCAATGGCCATGCAGCCGCCACCCGTGCATTCTCCGTTTTCCCTTACCAGAAATGCCGTATTGCCTTCCACTTGCCAAAATGATCTGACCGACTCAACCGCCACTGCCGCTTGGTAATCGTCGTCAGAAATTCCCAGCGCAACCGCCCATGCCCAGTCATGAACATTTTCATCATCCACTTTCTCGACGATTGCCCCGCTGTCTTTCTGGACTTCCCTTGGCTGCCATTGCTGCAAGTCAATCAGCCAAACGTTCAGAAAATGGTCCAATGTATAGCCGAGCACTTGCAGGCGCTTGATGAGCTTTTCATCCGCATATGGCGTAATTTCCAAGAAAAGCGAGAAATCCGTTCTTTTTTTACGCACAAAATTCTCCATTTCATCGATGTCTGAGGATGCAAGCACCTCATCGGTCCCGAAACCGAGACCGTGGCAGGAATCCCCAGAACAAAACACATCGCCTTTGCCTTTCAACATCAGATATTCTCCAGTAAATGAAGGGCTTTGCTTCTGGTATTCTTTAAAATATGCTTGTGTCCCTTTACGTTTAATGTCTTCAATCTTTTTTGTTGTTTCCTTGTTTTGTCCCCATTCCATCATTCGCTGCCACCCTTCTTTACCATAAATACACGCTTCTTCCCGCTCCCTAAATCCTTCGGGAAAATAGAAAAACGGCATCCAAATCAGTATTCAATTTGGATGCCGTCCTTAGCTTGAAATTTATTATTGCGGTGTATAGGTGATTTCATCTTCGTCTTGCGCATCAACGCCGTTTTGGATATGGACGATTGTGCGCAGCAGCAATTTCGCTTTAGGATTGTCCAAAATCCAGCGTTCATCCGGAACAATGTCAAATTGCTGCATGACTGTTCCTTTTGATTTCACCGTACCGAAAAATTCCAGTGTCTGTTTCGTAATCAATTTTTCGATAATCTGAAAATCACTGTCTTCCCGATACTCGACAATCTGTGCCACAACTTGAAGTTCAATAAACTCAACTTCCTGGTCGCTGTCGCCGCCTTCGAAGTAAATCGTACCATTCAGTGTTTCGCCTTCAATTAAATGCGGCCTCTCGACGACTGTATCGATTTTCACCGAGCCGATGCCTACTGAACTAAGGAATTTTTTGAAATTCATAAAATGGAGACCCCCAACTTTTTGTAAGTATTCTATACCACTAAAGAAATAACGTTAAACCGCTCAATTCAGTTCTGTGTAATCGTATTGATGTTCAAGATTGGTTTCATGGCGGTTATAGCGCCGCTTGAATAATTTGTAGAAATGGCTGATCAGAACGCGGAGCAAAGCATACATCGGGATGCCGAGAATGACTCCGGCAATGCCGAATAATGAACCGGCAGTCAGCAGCACGAAAATGATCGTCACGGGATGAATATACATTGTCTTGCCCATGACTTGCGGCGAAATCAAATTGCCTTCAACCAGCTGAACAACCGTCCAGACAACTGCCAATTTGATGAGCATGAACGGCGAAGTCACGAGCGCAATAATTGCGGCTGGCGTGATAGCAATAGCCGGCCCGATATACGGCACCACGCTTGTGATCATCGCCAGGACGCCAAGGAGCAATGCATAATCCATGCCGATGATCAAAAATCCGATGTAGACCATGACGCCAATGCAGAACGCCACGATCAGCTGGCCCTGTATGTATGCGCCAAGCTGTTTGTCTGCTTCGCTCAGCACTTCCCGAGTATCGTCGCGGAAGCGCGGCGGCAGCAGCTTGACGAAGTAGCCCGGCAGCTTGTCCCCGTCTTTCAGCAAATAAAACAAAATGAACGGAACGATGACAATCGACAAGATGACACTGGTGATTGTCGAGATAAAACCGGTGATGCCGGAAATGATGCCGGTTACGACGGATTGCAGCGTATCGGAAACATTCGCTGGCAGCGTAGCCATCAATTGTTCAATATCAAAACTGGAACCGCTGTAATAATCGCCGACAAACGATGTCCGCAGAAAGCTATCGAGGTCTGTCAGCAATTCCATGAAGTATTTTGGGAACTCCATGACCAAAGTCTGAAACTGTTCTTTCAAAAATGGCAGCACCAGTACCGTGATCAACGCCAGGATTCCTGCACCCCCGAGGAAGATGATTGCAATCCCGCCAATCCGGGGAATTTTGGCCTCCATCAACAGCCGCAGGATTGGCCGCAGCAAATAATAGAAGATCAACGCCAAAACCACCGGCAGCACCACTGTCTTCATAAAGACACTTAGCGGATGGAAGATAAAAGACACTTCCCGGAAGATGAAAATGACCATGCCGAGAAGCACCAACGCAATCAATGAAAATAAGGTATTCGTTCCACCCAGAAACCGGATGAAGTTGGTCGAAAAAAAGGATTGCTTGTCAGGTTCCACAAAAACTCCTACTTTCTGATTAAGTTCACTTTAATTTTAGCATATTATCAGAAAGTTTAATTCAATGGCTGTGACAAAAATTCGGAAAGTGCTTGTTTGTTCTGCTCGACATCGATATCCAGCACTGAACCCGCATGCGAGTAGTTCCCATAGCTATAGCTTCCTTCTACAGGAACTGTCAGGCGCTCCAAATCCCCGCCGCCTTTCAAGGCAAGCTGAACTGCAAGTTTTACTTGATCGGCTGTCGAGATATCGGTTTGTACATAGCCTCTCACTGCCCCCGCAAGTTTTGGGTATTGCGGAATAGCGGACGGGCTGATCAGCTCTTCTTTCATTGCAGCCAGGACTTGCTGCTGGCGGCGGACCCGTCCGAAGTCGCCTTCATTGTCGGCGCGGAATCGGGCATAGCCAAGAAGTTCTTTGCCGTTCAAATCGTGGACGCCTTGCTTCAGGCTGACACCGATTAATTTAGACATATCTTTTTCCACATCAATTTCGACGCCATTCGGCGCAGCAATATCGACCATTTGTTCAAAATTCGAGAAGTCGACCAATGCGTAATGATGGATTTCCACGCCGAACATTGAGCGCAATGTATCTGCCAAAAGGTCAGCGCCGCCCAAATAATAAGCCGTATTCAATTTATACGATTGATAATCCGGGATATCTGCGTATATATCACGCATGAACGAAGTCAATTTCACTTCATCAGTTTTTTTATTATGCGACAGCAGCATCATCGTATCGGTGCGGGATTGCTCTTCCCCGCGGGAATCAACTCCCATGATCAAGATGTTCGAGTAATCCGGATTTTCCGGATCTCCATCAAAACTGACCGGCTCAATCTCTGTATTTTTTTCTGCTGATTTTAATCCGCTCTGGTATTGCACAAACGCATAAGCTCCCACTGCGAGCAATATGATAAACAGGATGAGAAGCACGCCGCGGAACCGCAGCCGTTTCTTTTTGCGCCGCCCTGATCTGGCAGGCTGCATTTCTTCTTGCATAATTAACACGTTCCTTTCTATTTCTTGCCTAACATAAGACGACATTTCATAAGAAGAAGTTTCGGCAATCCTATTATAAACATATAAATTGTCGTCTAACAGCGACAATGGTAAGATTTTTCTATTCCCTATGAGAGGAGCAACCCCGAATGACAGAAAAAGCAACATTCGCAGGCGGCTGCTTCTGGTGCATGGTCAAGCCATTCGACCAATTTGATGGCATCGAAAGCATCGTTTCCGGATACAGCGGCGGCAGCGTCGAAAACCCTACTTATGAACAAGTGAAATCCGGTACGACCGGACATCTGGAAGTTGTCGAAATCACATTCCAGCCCGAAGTGTTCAGCTATGAACAATTGCTTGAAATTTTCTGGCAGCAAATAGACCCGACCGACAACGAAGGCCAATTCCAGGATCGCGGCTCTTCCTACCGTGCTGCTATTTTCGTGCATAATGACAAGCAGCGCCGTTTAGCCGAAGAATCGAAACAAGCACTTGATGAAAGCGGACGTTTTAACAAGCCGGTTGTCACCGAAATTCTCGACGCCGCACCATTTTATCCGGCAGAAGATTACCACCAGGATTATTATAAAAAAAATGAGGCGCATTATAAGGAAGACCGCGCCGCCTCAGGACGCGATAAATTTCTAGAAGCAACCTGGAGAGAAGATTAATAAGCAGTCAAAGAAAAGGCCGATGCACGTCATCGGCCTTTTCTTATTCCATTTTTCCGTTGACGATTTCAGGAAGTTCTGACAAACAGCGGATTTCATGTGTCGGCTGGACCGCAGTGCCGTTGTGCTTGCCTTGCGGATTGAACCAGCACGTCGCAATGCCATAATCCATGCCGCCTTTAATGTCCGACGTCAGCGAATCTCCCACAATCAGCACCGAATCTTTGCTTGTCAGGCCCAATTTACGGAAAGCGTAATCGAAGATGCCGCTATGCGGCTTCTGATAACCCGCTTCTTCCGAAATGATGACGTGTTCAAAAAGATGTTGCATCGGAGAATTCTTAAGGCGTGCTTTCTGCACAGAACCGAAGCCATTAGTAATGACGGCCAGGTGGCAATCGCTGAGTCCCTCAAGCATTGCTTCCGCTTCCGGAAATAAATGTGTTTCCTGCCCCAAATAATCCAAATACTGTGAGCCAAACGCTTCTGCGCTGAAATCCAATTCATGCTGATGGAACAGGCGCTTGAAACGCTCGATTCCCAATTTAGCCAGCGGCATTGTTCCCGCTTCCAAATCCTGCCATAGCACCTTGCTGATTTCCCGGTAGGAGCCGTGGAAACGGGAAAAACCATCGGGCATTCCATAATCGACAAATGTATTGTGCAAAGCGGCGCGCTCGGAAAGCCTAAAATCCATCAAGGTATCATCAATATCAAACAAAATCGTGTTGTATCTTGCCATATTCCCATTCCTCTCTATAGGGTCAATCGCTGTCGAACCAGCCTTTTGATTTGAACCAAACGCTCATGCCGATCGCCATCACAAGCATGACTGCCAAAACGACAAAATAACCGTTCTCGGTGCGCAATTCCGGCATGTTGACAAAATTCATGCCGTACAGCCCTGCAACAAATGTAAGCGGCATGAAGATGGTCGTAATGACCGTCAGCGTCTTCATGATATTGTTCATGCGATAAGAGTTCAATGATATGTAATTATCGCGGATATCCGTCGTCAATTCACGATTTGAATCGATCATCTGGCTTAATTTGATGAGATGGTCATGGACATCCTGGAAATATGCGCGTTTCTGCTCTTGAATGATAAAACGCTTCGATTCAAGGATGCGGTAAACCATGTCCCTTGTCGGCACGACGATTTGACGGATTTTCAATAAATTCCGCCGCACTTCGAACGTATCTTCCATAATCGATTTGTCCGCTTTTTTCAATCGCTCTGAACCTTCTACAGAAGCGAGGCGGTCTTCAAGCTCCTCTACCAATGGAAAAAAACCATCTACAATTTCGTCCATGATTTTATAGGTAACTTCAAGCGGCTTGAAGCTTTCCACGTTTTTCATATGCCTAAAATATTCCCATGCGTAATTGACTTCATCCAAATCCTCAAAATGGAAGGTCACCAAGAAATCCTCACCCAGGAAAAAATCCACTTCATTGACATCCAGTTCCCCTGGCACAAAAGAATGCATCACTAAAAAAGTCACATTTTCGTAATACTCCATTTTCGGACGCTGCAAAGAATGGATGCAATCTTCGATAGCCAGCGGGTGGAACGCAAAATGGCTGCTGAGCAAATCAATTTCTTCGGGTGTTGGTTCATTGAAATCCACCCAATGCCATTTCATCAATTTCAGCTGGCTCAATTCCGGGTCGATAACGAGTTTATCTTGTTGATCAATGGCTAAAATTCGAATCATAACGTTCTCCTTGCTCTTATTTATTTGAATTAGTTTTGCTTTATTTCGTTTCTATACAATAAAATTCCGAACAGCATGACCAGTGCTGCAAAACTCAATAAGAGATATAAAGTAATGGAATGCTCACCCCAACGGTCATACAGCATGCCGATTAAAAATGGCATCCCGCTTGAAATGATATAGCCTCCAGATTGGATCATCGCCGTCCAGCTGTTGACATCATCCGCGTGTTCGTTCTCATCAAGCGGCATTAAAAGCGCTATCGGGAACAAACAGCCGAGCATGATGCCGAGGAAAACCGCGGCAGCCCAAGTCGCGGCGGCTCCGCCGAATAAAAGCAATAACAGTCCGGCAACGCCCGACAGCAGCGACAGGAAAATCCATAAAAGCCGGCTTGGGAATCTTGCCAACAAAACCGGCAGAGACAAGTTTCCAACGAGCTGGACCGCTGCCATGACCGTCAAAACCGCGCCAGCAGTCAACACGGTCATGCCTTTATCGATGGCGATAGGCGCAAGCCACGTAATCAGTGAGAAAAACATAGCCGACTGAAAGCCGAAAAACAGCAGCATCGTCCAGGCGCGCTTGTTTTTCCATGGGGGATTCGCCGGGCTGCCAGCATCCACAGCGTACGTTTTCGGAGGTTCCTTCACACGCAGCCAAAACGGCAACGCGATCAGCGCCAGCACTCCCCAGCTGGCCAGCGCAAGAGGCCACCCTGCCAGCGTGTAAAATACGCCGGTCAAACCGGAGGCCAGCATCGCGCCAAGCCCCATGCCGAATGAATAAACGCCGATCAATGAAGCGGTTCTTCCCGGAAAATTCGTTTTAATCGCAGCCGACAATAGCGGACTGACCACCGCGATTGCAAGGCCGATAAAAAAAGAACTCGCGAGCAGCACAGGGTATGTCGGAAACAAGCCCCGAACAAACGTCAGTGCACCGAGCATCGCAATCAAAAGCGTGATGCTTTTTTTGATTCCGAATTTGCGGTTAAAGCCGATTGCCAGCGGCGCGAAAAGCCCCATGCAAAATACCGGAATTGATGTCAGCAAGCTGATCTCGCTATTGGAAAGTGACAAATCACGGCGGATCGCTTCGAGCAGCGGCCCAACAGAGGAAATTGCCGGCCTCAAATTCAACGACACAAACAAAATGGCAATCACCATTAAGCCCAGTGCCGGCTTGTTTTTCAGTTGCGCCATTTTCTTTCATCCCCTTCTCCGAATCGCTTTTGTCCAAACTTGTGTTCGCCGCTGAAATTCATTAAAATGGATGTGAAAGGCGGGCTGGAAATGAGATTAGTAAATTGGAGCTACGCGAAACGCTATAATATCAAAGCTATTTTTGACGAGTTTCCGCATGTCGTCGTCTGGTTCCGCCAAATCGGCGGCTATTATTTCATTTATACGATGAAAGGCCTGACAAAAGACCACATCCCGGAAAGACGCGATTATGTACGCATGGAGTATTTGCTGAATAAGGACCTGGGCATGCTGGAAGCTTATAAAGAGCGGAAATATAAAGTTTGATTCCTTCGAGCTGAAACTATTCATCAAAATAGGGTAAACCATAGAGCTATTCCACTTACCTGCTCTGCTGAAACATAATTTTCTGTTTATGCATAGCCGTGCGGAAAGCATCTGTTAGAAAAAAAAATGAAAAGCTTCAAGAAATATTTTATGCCATTCCATTAAGTTTATCTCAGACTGCAGACGAATGCTATCGATTTCAGCGGGTTTCATGGTATACTATTCTTATTGTGAAATTTGGGAGGTACGTAAAAAATGATAGCAGTAAATGACGTAAGTCTTCGCTTTGGCGACCGTAAACTTTTTGAAGATGTAAACATCCAATTCAACCCTGGTAATTGCTACGGCCTGATTGGCGCGAACGGCGCCGGCAAGTCTACATTCATCAAAATTCTGTCAGGTGAGCTTGATGCGCAATCCGGCAATGTCTACATGGGTTCAGGTGAACGCCTGGCCGTTTTGAAACAGGATCACTTTGAATACGAAGAATACCCGGTGCTTGAAACAGTCATCATGGGCCATAAGAAATTATACAAAATCATGGCAGAAAAAAATGCCATCTATATGAAAGAAGACTTTTCAGATGAAGACGGCATGCGTGCTGCAGAGCTTGAAGGCGAATTCGCTGAACTCAACGGTTGGGAAGCGGAATCAGAAGCTGCAATCCTGCTTCAAGGGCTTGGCATTTCTGAAGAGCTCCACGATAAGAAAATGGCTGAACTTTCCGGTTCGGATAAAGTCAAAGTGCTTCTAGCACAAGCTTTGTTCGGCAAGCCTGATGTTTTGCTGCTCGATGAGCCGACCAACCATTTGGACTTGAAAGCCATCCAATGGCTGGAAGAATTCCTGATCAACTTTGACAACACCGTCATCGTCGTCTCGCATGACCGCCACTTCCTGAACAAAGTGTGTACGCATATCGCAGACTTGGACTTCGGTAAAATCCAGCTATACGTCGGCAACTACGATTTCTGGTATGAATCCAGCCAGTTGGCAACACGCCTGGCATCTGACCAGAACTCGAAAAAAGAAGAAAAGATCAAAGAGCTTCAAGCCTTTATCGCCCGCTTCTCCGCCAATGCTTCTAAATCGAAGCAGGCAACGTCGCGGAAGAAAATGCTTGATAAGATCGAACTGGATGATATCCGTCCTTCTTCCCGTAAATATCCGTTCGTCAATTTCACTGTCGGCCGCGAAATCGGAAATGACGTGTTGACTGTAAAAGACCTAAGCCAGTCAGTAGATGGCAAACAGCTTTTAAATAACATTAGCTTCAATATGGGCAAAGACGATAAAATCGTACTGATTGGCGATCCGCTTGCTAAATCAGCGTTGCTTCGCATCCTTGCCGAAGAAGATCAGCCTGCTTCTGGCTCAATCCGCTGGGGTGTAACAACTTCACGCGCTTACTTGCCGATTGACAATGCCGCTTATTTCGAAGGCAGTGAGCAATCGCTGGTGGACTGGCTGCGCCAGTATTCTCCGGAAGATGAAAGTGAAACATTCCTGCGCGGTTTCCTGGGCAGAATGCTATTCTCCGGTGAAGAAGTGAAAAAGAAACCTTCGGTCCTATCCGGTGGCGAGAAAGTGCGCTGCATGCTGTCTAAAATGATGCTGTCGCATTCGAATGTCCTGTTGCTTGATGAGCCGACCAACCACTTGGATCTTGAATCGATTCAAGCATTGAATAATGGCATGATTGCATTTAAAGGCGCTATGGTCTTCACTTCACATGACCATCAGTTTATCCAGACAGTTGCAAACCGCGTCATTGAAATCCGTGAAGACGGTTCAATCTTGGACAAACAATTGACTTATGACGATTTCCTGGAATGGAAAGATTCACAAGGAATCTTAAGCTAATAAACAAAAAAGCCCGCAGCTCTTAAATAGGAGCTGCGGGCTTTAGCTTGCCTTTTTTATTTCATGAAGCGCTTTACTAAACGGCCTGCTGGTATCTTGGAAACGACTTTGCTGCCTGAATTTGAAATGCCGCGTACGACGGATAACAGCTCTTTGTCCCCTGCCCAATGTTCTTCAATCACTTCAGTTGGGAATTTGTTGAGCAATGTATTGACGATGAACACTGCGACTACCACATCATCCAAGAAACCTCCCGGCCCTACTAACAGCTCTGGCAGGAAATCGATCGGTGCGAAAAAGTACAAAATACCGGCTCCGATTTTGCTTTTGCTGGAAGCATCAATGCGGCTGTCCAACATGAGTCTGCTTAACAAATGGAAGAAATCCGGTGCAAATAAGACATATTGCCCTAATTTCCCGACGCCACCCGAACGGTTATCGAGCCATTTTTGGATTCTGCTTCTTAGTTTTTGGTAGAAGTCATCTTGTTCTTGTGAGTTTGGAAGCGGTTTTTTCAAATAATCGTTAGTCATGTATGTTCCTCCTGCACCTCGTAGGTATTTTACAGCTCTTTTAGAATTTCAATGTGACGTTTGTGGCAATGCGTTCTTTTTCCGGATTTCCTTCAACTGGGATGAAGTCCACTTGTTGGCCTTCGTTCAGCACGGAGAAATCCCCGATGTTTGAATGCTCAGAATGCGTATAGAACATTTCACCGTTATCGCCTTTTATAAAACCGAATCCTTTTTCCTTGTCGAATGATACTACTGTGCCTTTCATCTAAAACCCTCCTAAAGGTAACTTAATTCACTACATGATTTATACCCTTAAAAGGCTGTTCCTTAAACTAAAGGGTTTCCGGGTTTTTTCGGCAATTAATACCTCCCAAAAAAGGGCCGCTCCACAGAGCGGCCCCACCTACCTTATTTGATTTGATTATCAGTTTACACCGACTGCTGAGAATGCGGCTTTGACGCTTGCCACTTCAGCGCTTGAAGCTCCATAAAGGTCCGTTGCCGCCTGGATTGTTGATGCGCGGTAATGGCTGTAGTTCGAGCTTGGCGTCAAGTATTGCGTCAACGTGCGATAGAAGATATCCGCTGTTTTGTCATTGCCGATGGCAGTGACTGAAACGCCATAATGCGTGCCGCCATTAGCCAATAGGTATGCAGCTTTATTGCTGATGCCTGAGTTGATGTGGACGCCGCCATTATCGCCTGTTCCTGTATAGCGTTTAGAATAATGGTCCGGATCGCCATTGAGTGTCGGATCTGCCATCGAACGCAGTGCGTCGCCTGCAGTTCCAGGTGTATAGATGTCTTCGCCGATCAACCAGTCCGGATTGTTGTTAGCGTGATATTCGACAATCGTTCCGAAAATATCGGACATCGATTCATTGATGGCACCTGATTCATTTTGGTAAATCAGATCAGCTGTTGTATCCGTAACAGCATGCGTCAATTCATGGGCAATGACATCAAGCCCGCCTGACAACGAAGTGAACTGGACGCCATCTCCATCGCCGTAAACCATTTGCGTTCCATTCCAGAACGCATTATTATAGCTGCGGCCGTAATGCACAGTCGATATCAATTGCGCGCCGTTGCCATCGTAGCTATTGCGGTTATGCTGTTCTTTGTAATAATCATAGGTTTCAGCTGCATAGGCGTGAGCATCAACCGCTGCTGCGTCATATGCAGCATTATAAGCATTGTCCGCGTCAAGCCACAATGTGCCTGGCAGGCGTGTACGGTTGCTGGCATCATATGTGAAAATTCCGCCGCCGCGTGTTTTGTCCACGAGGTATGATCCGTTGCTGTTAAGTGTCGTATTGAAAGATTTTGTATCGCCCAATACACCTTTGCCTGTTGCAGTTGCGTTGGTTCCAGTCGGAGCTGTTACGCCGTTTGTCGGCTTAGCTTCATGCATCTGGTTAAAGGAATCCAAGACTTTACCTGTTTTTGCATCGATGAAGTATTGGTAATTGCCCGGTGTCGGGTAAAGGAATTGGAATTCTGCACTATAAGCGTATTTTGGTACACCGCCATCAACATAAATCGTCAATTTAGGCCCTATCTGCTTATCAATTGCCACATCATCACCGATATTCGCTTTTAAATCTGCTAAAGCAGTTGCTGCAGCTGCAGCCGGTTTAACGGTAGCACCTTTTTTCAAAGAAGCTTTATTGAACAATTCAGGAACTAAAGTTCCTGATACAGCCGTCAAAACGCCTTCTTTGTTAACAGTTGCTGAAATGACAGAACCGAATACAGGCACACCTTTAAACATTTGTTGAACTTTCACGTTGGTCATGCCAAGCTCATCTTTTGTCTCACTCACTACTTTAAAGCCAGCTGCTGAGCCTTTGCCAGTTTTGTAAAGAGTTTCTTGTTTTTCTAAGTATGTAAAGACAATTTCTTTTGCAGCTTTGTTTGAAGGAACCGTTAAGTGGCCCGTGATCAGATCAGCTGTTTTACTTTTTTGGTTTACATGGACTTTTTCAGATACGGCATTCGTTGGCGATGCATACACTGATGCAGAAGTTGCGGACAATGCCAGCGCAGCGGCCAGGCTTAACGTCAGTAATTTTTTCTTTGTCATGTAATGGTTCACTCCTTTTATATGCCACCGTTTCTTTCGGGGTACTTAGAAGCATAACCGTTTAAGTATTCTGAATAAATAGGAATCTATAACTGTTTTAAATTACCTATAAAAGTGTTTAAAGGATTATAATTAAATTTGTTTTCAAACTATTCTGGAATTAAACAGGTTTATTTTCCTATTTTACTTTTTCCTCCAGTTATTTTTCTGACAATTTACAAGAAACCTTATCAACGCGCGTATCAACCTATATTCGTTCCACTATTCCTGTTAGCGGAATCAAAAAAATTCTGCACCCAATTTCCTTTAAATCAGCTCCAAAACGGATAAATCCATAAAAAAAGACCCGCTCACGTATGAGCGGGTCTTGGGAGATTAGATTTTAACTACGTTAGTAGCTTGAGGTCCGCGGTTGCCTTCCTCTACTTCAAACTCAACTTTTTGTCCTTCGTCAAGCGTTTTAAAGCCTTCGCCTTGGATCGCTGAGAAATGAACAAAAACGTCGTCTCCGCCTTCAACTTCGATAAAACCAAAACCTTTTTCTGAGTTAAACCATTTTACTGTACCTTGCATGCAAAAAACCTCCTGAGATTTAAAAAATTTTCAATATGGAATTTTTCCATAAAAAAATTCACATATTCAAAAAAGTACCATAACGTGCTGATCACTTTTTTGAATAGGTGAATAGCTGTTTCTGGTGGTTTCTTTGGTTCTTAAGTCTATTATAGCAATTATAACTGAGAAGTCAAATAAATCTAAAAACTTTTTTATTGGGCTTTGCACCTACTACATGATGTACCAATATACACATTAGACCACTATTATCATTGAAATCAGACTTTTCTAATAACATCAACGATTGGTTTCTGTGTGCAAATGGATGATTCCGTGGTATACCTGGAGATCCTCTTCACAGTCCGGACAGTATTTCAATTCACCTTTTTCCCAATAAACGTCGAAATCTTCCCCTTTTTTCTTATGCTCCGGATATGCATTGCGCAGCGTGTCGGCCAATTTGCTTTTAAAGCTAATCGCTTCTTCTATAGTAGAAAAAGAGTTTCGCTGTACGATATCCTGCTCCCATCCTTCGAGCATCCACCATGGTTCATAAAAACTTTTCACGTAAATGATTTCATGCATGCCATCAACTCCCAGTTTTCTTCCTATTAATCATTGTGCCAAATAATCGCATTTCTGTCCAGAGTTTGCTGGTATCCGATGCAGTCCTGAAGTTTGTATTGCTTTCTCCTAAGCTGTAAAATATGAGGTATATGGAGTGAACTTGAAACTTTTCACCCGCTGAAACGTATAAATGAGCAGGAGTACTAGGAGGTCATATTTATGAAGCCTGTTGAAAAATTCATCCAACGGCAATCAATCAGCCTGCCTTTGATGACCGTCATGTTTCCCATCTTTTACTTAGGGGCTGAAATCGGGCTTATTGCCTCCGGGGCAGTTGCGGCTGGAACTTATTTGGCCAGCAACACGACGATCAAACAAGTTCAGATAAGTTCCGATTCGAAAAAACTGGGTATGACACGCAGCGAATACAAACATGTCCGGATCCAGATCAAAGAAGCCCAGAAAAAAATAAAGCTATTGCAAAGCCAGTATTACCGGGTCCGCTCGATTTCATCGTTCAAGCAATTGATGAATATGGTGAAAGTATCCAACAAAATCATTACTCAAGTGCAGCAAAACCCACGGAAATTCTATTTGGCCGAACCCTTTTTTTATTCCCATTTGGATTCCGCTTTGGAATTGACCGAAAAATATACGATGTTGGTCGGATTGCCGGTTAAAGATCGTGAATTAAAAGCGACTTTGCAGGACACGCGGGAAATGCTGAAGTCTTTAAACAGTGTGATAGAACGCGATTTAAAGCTTACGCTGTCTTCTGACGTAGAAAAATTGCGGATGGAGCTCGATTACGCCCGCTTGACTGTCGATCAGCATCATAACCAGAAATTGCTTCATCAATTACCTGACGCCAATGAAGGAGACGTGGATCATGACACAGAATCGATCAAACCAAAGTGAACTCGATGATTTACTCGGCAACCCGTTCGGAATGGAAGCCGTTAAAGAAGAATCCAATTTGCCAGCCAGTGAAGCCGGCAAACCTCAAGCATTAATGGAGCGACTGACGAAAGACGAGCAGGCAAAAGCCCGGGAACTGGCAAAACAGATTCCTGCGGGCAATTATGAAGCCATCCTGACATACGGGGCGAACGCACAAAACCAGCTTAGCCAGTTTTCCCATAAGATGCTTGACCATGTCCAATCGAAAGACATCGGCCCAGTCGGCGATGTGCTGAATGACTTGATGAAAAAATTGCAGGAACTGAACCCTGAAGAACTGTCCCAAAAGAAGCGCGGCGGTATCCGAAAAATATTCGCTAAGGCAAAATACTCGGTTCAGGAAATGATGACGAAATACCAGAAACTCAGCACACAAGTTGATCGCATCAGCATACAGCTCGACCATTCGAAACGCGGCTTGCTGGATGACGTCCAGATGCTCGAACAGCTATACGACCAGAACAAGACTTATTTTCAAGCTTTGAATGTCTATATCGCTGCTGCTGAGCTGAAGCGTGATGAAATCCTGACTGAAACCATTCCCGCTTTGCGCAAAAAAGCCGAGGCGTCGAATGACCAAATGGCTTATCAGGAAGTCAATGACATGGCACAATTCCTTGATCGGCTGGAAAAACGCTTGTACGATCTGCAATTATCGAGACAAATTACGATTCAAAGCGCACCGCAGATCCGCATGATCCAGCAGACCAACCAAACTTTGGCGGAGAAAATCCAGTCTTCCATCATGACATCTATTCCCCTTTGGAAAAACCAGATTGCCATCGCCTTGACGTTGAATCGCCAGATGAAAGCTGTCGAAGCACAAAAACAAGTGACAGCAACCACAAACGAGTTGCTGTTGAAGAATTCCGAAATGCTGAAAGTGAACTCGATTGAAACAGCGAAAGAAAACGAGCGCGGCATCGTGGAAATCGAAACCTTGAAGCAGACCCAGGAAAACTTGCTTAATACAATTGAAGAAACCCTCCGTATCCAAGCTGAAGGGCGCAAAAACCGAAAAGCCGCAGAGATCGAAATCGGCCGCATGGAAGAAGATTTGAAACAGCGCCTTCTTGCGATACAAGACGACCGTGAAGGCAAACAATACTAATGCATATTAAAAACGGCTGCAAAACCTGCAGCCGTTTTTTCATGGATTTTTTTCAGTTAGACGGATTGGATGATCAAATGCAGCGTCCGCTTAAGCAGACGCAGAGTCTGATCGACAAAATGCTCGAGCGAATCGGCACTTACGGATTTATTGCCATACATCATGCGGTAAAAAGCGGCTTGTTCATCTGAAATCGTTCCGTTGCTCAAGAACAGATGGAGCACTTCTATGTTCTGCTTTTTTGCTTCCGCCACGGCATCCGCTGTATCGACCACGCCATTTTCCGCGTAATTATAGGCTGATGGTTCCCCGTCCGAGAAGACCAGCAGAAACCGATGCTTTTCCTGGCGGCTGCGCAGGCGGTCCGACATCCAGCGGATGGCAAAGCCATCCCGGTTATCTTCGTGCGCCTCCATCGACGCGATGGCATCCGCATGGTCAAGCGTACCATCTTCCATTTTATGCATCCATTCAAAATAATTAGGCTGCCGGTCATCACTCGCTTCATAGGCATCCTCGTAGAACAGCACAATTTCATGCGGCACGCCAAGTCCGCGCAAAACATCATGGAACAGCAAGACAGCCTGTTTTGTTTCATCCAGTTTATCGATCATTGATGCAGAGCCATCGATCAACAGGCAAAATACAGCATCCAATTCTTTTGACGGCGCTGATTTGCGGTAGAAAGGCTTGGGCCGGTCTTCTATCACTAGCGGCAGCAAGTCTTTTGACAACCGTCCTGCATTCAAATTGGTTCTGACGGATTGCTGTTTTTGCATCATGCGTTTTTTCAATTCGCGCAGCAGCGATTTTACGTAAGGCGCTTGTTTGCGCCGCCATTCTTCAATCTGCCCCCGCTGGCCTGCCGCGATTCGGATGCGGGATTCTGTATAAGCGACACGATTATTGGCGTTGCCGAATTTCGTGCCGGCTTGTTTTGAGGAACTCGCCATCTGCCGGTCATCCGCTTCGTTGTCTTCTTTATGTTCTCCGCGCGAATCGCCTTTTGCGGTATGCTCCACTTCCCCGCTGCCGTCTTCTTCGCGGCCGCCTTCGGCATAGCCTGAACCGCCTTGTTCAAGTTCAAATTCCATCGCCGCCGATTCGGAAGCTTCCGATTCCCGGTGCCATGACTGGAACCATTCTTCAATCGTATCATTTTTTTCTTCATCTTCGCTTTGTTCAGGCTCAATTCCTTCGTGGTAACGGAATGGCTGGTTTTTCTCGACTGCTTCCCCGAACGTATAATAGCCGTGGACCAAATCCGCTTCAAACAGGTATTCCAGCCTGTCCATCATCGCTCCGACAACTTCAGCGGAATCGGCTGTCGACTGTGCATCGAACATTCTGCTCCACATGAAAAACAGCGGTTCCCATTCTTCCGTATCCACAACGTCGATGCTGCGCAAGCGCAGAAATGCAGCATTCAGGAAGGCGTCCGCCGCAAAGCCTTTCTGCCGATTCCCTTTGTAGCGGTCTTTGTGGTAGCCAGCATATGTCTCCTCACGGACTTTAAACGCTTCTGCAGTACCGGGACGTGCTTTCTTGATTTTCTCGCTTAGCCTGAATTCTTCCGCGCATAAGAGCAATTGTTGTTTCAATTCTGGCAGCGGAGAATGGCCGCTGATGAATGTGCGCCATGCAGGTACATCAAAATCCCGCCAGAATCCGGCGGCCATCAAATAGATATCCGATTTGTAGCCCAGGCGTTCAATATGCGGTGCCCTGTGGCGCCAGAATACACTGATGGATAACATCGATTCCGAAGGGCGGAATTCCACCAATTTGCGCGTCGTCACTTTCAAATACGGCGCATCAGCCAATGCTCCAGCCAACATTTCCATCCCATGCAGCAGCTTCGTATCGATGGTTTCATTATTGAATTGGATAAATCGGTTGACCGAAGCCATTCGCTTCACCTACTTCTTCCAAGTATGGGCCAGATCCATGAACAATTCCCGTTCACTTGCATCTTCCAGTTTTTCTGCTATGGCATATCGGATTGCCCGCATCGGGTCCATATGCTGAGAAAGTGCGGTTGCATCAAGCAAGCTTCGGATCGATGCAGCTTCTTCTGACAGCAACCCATTTTCTACTTGCTTCATCAAATCCGCAGCTAAATTAAGGATGAATTTTTTCAATTCGGGATCTGCGCCTGGAAATTCACGGTCCCAAAGCTGCCGCAATTGGTCCCCTGCCAAATACGGGATCGGATAGGCGATAAAACGGTTTTTCAACGCCTCGTTCATCGGTGCCGTTCCTATATAGCCCTCGTTGATTGCTGCAATAACGCCAAAATCAGGATGGGCTTCGATCACTTCCCCTGTGAAAGGATTTGTCATCATCCGGCGGTGATCGAGTGCGCTGTGAAGAATCGGCAGCGTTTCAGGCTTAGCCATATTAATCTCATCGATATACAAAAATTGGCCTTTTTTCATCGCCGTAACGACCGGGCCTTCGATAAACTCGATCCGGCTTTCTCCTTTATGCTGCACCAAAGTTTTAAAACCAAGCAGCGCTTCCGCATCCAAATCCACCGAACAATTGATGCTTTGCATAGGCTGGCCGTAGGCAGCGGAAATGCTTTCTGCAAGTTTGGTTTTGCCCGCCCCAGTCGGCCCTTTCAATAAAACCGGTTTGCGAAGCACCACAGCTGACAGGATGTCGTGCCATAAATCAGCATCGGGAGATATATAGCCGCCTTCTGCAATCAGTTTTTCATAGCCTGCATGATCGCGGCTTTTTCTGCTTTGAAAATCTTTTTCAATAAAATCCATATGAACCCTTCTTTCCACGAAAAAAACCGATGACGCATCATCGGCTTTTTTGTTTTCATTCAAAATATGTTTTGTAGAACCCGCCAACTTTTCCAGTATTATCGACAACGAAAATGAATTCATCCGTTTCGTTTTTCACTTCATAGGTTTTGCCAACAGTTAATACATTGGAAACCAGAAATTTAGCTGCGTCGGTATGCTTGCAGGTTACTGTGCGGATTGTTTCTTTCGTAAGCCATTCGTTGTGAATCACATAAATCATCCTTTTCTATGGGTCTATAAACTTCAGTATAAGGAAACTCCGCGCAAATTTCAAACCCACTCAGCTGCGCTGCTTTTTTGATAGCCAGATCATCCGGATGACAGAGCCGGAAACGACCAGGAAAGACAAGCCCAGTAGGAAGCCTTGAAGATGGCTGATTATCGATTCGTAGGCATACGGGAATGTGCGACCGATGTTGAAGTAAATAAACATCCATACGAATCCTGCAGTGTACGCATACAGCGCATAATGGCCAAATGGGTACCGGTTTGCTCCAACGACGTAAGGCATCGCCCAGCGGATGCCAGGCAAGAAAAAGCTGAACGATATCGCCATCTTGCCATGCTTGGCCAGAAAAGCGGAAAAGCGCTCGATGGTTTTATTTAGCCATGTCTTTTCCAATCGATGCAGCAGGCGCTGACCGAATATGCGGCCCAGCATATAAGCAAATGTATTGCTGCTAATCAGCCCTAGGTAGGCGGCTAGAAAAGCGTAGATCGGCGTAAAATAGCTGATTTCCGTCAACATGCCTGAAAAAGCGGCGGCGGCTTCGTTCGGAATTGGCAAGCCGAACAACAGCAGCCAATTAAATGCGAACATACTAATATAGCCGTATTCTATAACTAAATCCATTAATTGGGATAAATCCATCGGCATCTGCCGCCTTTCGGCAATTCTCTCCTACTATCATCCCAAAAAAAAGAGGCCCCTGCAATTCAGGGGCCTTTCTTTCCTAAAAATATTAACCTTCAAGCAATAAATCTTCAGGATTTTCTAACAAGTCTTTGACCATTTTCAAGAATCCGACAGAGTCGCTGCCATCGATGACGCGGTGGTCATACGAAAGTGCCACGTACATCATCGGGCGGATTTCAACTGCATCGCCAACGGCAATCGGGCGTTTTTGGATTGTGTGCATGCCGAGGATCCCGACTTGCGTACCGTTCAAGATCGGCGTTGATAATAATGAGCCGAATACGCCGCCATTAGTGATGGTGAAAGAACCGCCTGTCATGTCAGCAATCGAAAGTTTTTTGTCGCGTGCTTTCGTCGCCAATTCGCCGATTGATCTTTCGATTTCAGCGAAGTTTTTCTTGTCCGTATCACGGACAATCGGAACCACAAGGCCTTCTTCAGTTGAAACGGCAATGCCAACATCAAAGTACTGCTTCAAGAGGACATCCGTACCGTCCAATTCAGCGTTTACGTATGGATATTTTTTCAATGCTGCTGTAACAGCTTTTGTGAAGAATGACATGAAACCAAGTTTAACGTCGTTGTTTTGCTGGAACTGATCTTTTTTGCGGCTGCGCAGCGCCATGACATTTGTCATGTCGATTTCGTTGAACGTTGTCAGCATCGCAGTCGATTGCTTGACTTCCAACAATCTCTTCGCGATTGTCTGGCGGCGGCGGGACATTTTTTCCCGTACTACACGTCCGCTTTCTTCATCAGAAGAAGGTGCAGCAGCTTTTGGAGCTTCCGTTTTAGCAGCAGGTGCAGATGCGCTTGCTGCTGGTTTAGCGGCATGTGCCTCAACATCCTGGACACGCACGCGGCCCATCGGATCTACAGGAGAAATCGCAGCAAGGTCGATGCCTTTTTCACGTGCCAATTTACGGGCAGCCGGGCTGGCGATCGTACGGTCAGAGGAAGATTGTTCTTCAGCCGCCGGCGCTTGTTCAACTGCTTCTTGCGTTGCAGGCGCTTCAGCTTTAGGAGCTCCTTCTGTTTTCGCAGGTTCTTGCGCTTTTGGTTCAGCAGCTGCGCCTGAGCCAGCTCCAACGATTGCGATGACTTGGCCGACTTCAACCGTGTCGCCTTCTTGTGCTAATAGTTCCTGCACCGTTCCGGCTTCTTCAGAGATGACTTCAACATTGACTTTATCCGTTTCCAGTTCAACGATGAATTCTCCTTTTTCAACTGTATCGCCCGGCTGTTTAAGCCATTGTGCGATAGTTCCTTCTGTAATCGATTCTGCTAATTCAGGTACTTTGATCTCTGCCACAAAAAATTCCTCCTTATAATGTCTCGCTTAAATGACCCGCAAGAAATCCGCTGCAAAGCGGTTTCTTGCGGCCATCCAAGTCCGATTCGGTGCTGGTCACATCAACAGGGCTTGCCTGCTGTAAACTTTTTTAATTTGACAATGCAGCGTCAAGGATTCGGCCTTGTTCCGCTTTATGCGCTTCGCCGTCGCCTTCTGCAGGGCTTGAGCGTTTGATGCGGCCGTAATAAGCAACGTCTTTGCCGTTTGCAATATCGCGCAAATACGGTTCTGCGAAAGTCCATGAACCCATATTTTTCGGCTCTTCCTGTACCCATGCCAATTCTTTGGCATTCGGGTAACGGTCAACAATCGCTTGGATTTTCTCAGCTGGGAACGGATACAATTGCTCAACTCGGACAATATGCGCCCAGTCGAATCCTTTGCCGTCTTTCACCCGCTCAGCCAAATCGATTGCCATTTTGCCGCTTGCAAAAAGAATGCGTTCCACTTTTTTCTCTTTCGTGCCCATTCCAGGCTGTTCGATAATTGTTTGGAATTGACCTTCAGCCAAATTTTCGACTTCTGCACCGACTAGTGGATGGCGCAAAAGGGATTTTGGCGTCACGATGATCATCGGGCGGATCGATTCTTCCCCAAGCATTTTCGCTTGGCGGCGCAAGATATGGAAATAATTTGCGGCGCTTGAAAGATTCGCTACTGTCCAGTTGTTTTCACCAGCATTTTGAAGATATCTTTCAAGGCGTGCACTTGAATGCTCCGGGCCCTGGCCTTCATAGCCATGCGGCAATAGCATGACAAGACCGGATTTTTGTCCCCATTTCGAGCGGCTTGCCGAGATGAATTGATCGAACATCATTTGAGCCATATTGGCGAAATCGCCATATTGCGCTTCCCAAAGGACCAGCGCTTTGTCATTCTCGACATTATAGCCATATTCATAGCCCACTACCGAAGCTTCACTCAAAGGGCTATTGTGCACGACAAACGACGCTTTCGCGTCAGAAATGTGGTGCAGCGGCACAAGCTCTTCGCCGGTTTTATCGTCGTGGAGCACGAGATGGCGGTGTGCAAAAGTTCCACGCTGCGCATCTTGCCCCGTCAAACGGACAGGCGTTCCTTCCTGGATAATCGAACCGAATGCCAAGGTTTCTGCATGCGCCCAATCGATTTTTCCTTTGCCATTGAAAGGCTCTTCTCGGCGTTTGAGAATTCGTGCCAATTTGCCGAAAGCAGAAAACTCGCTTGGCCAAGTCAGCAATTCATGGTTCATCTTCTCCAAAGCTTCACGGCCTACGCCCGTTTGGACTTCAGGGAAACCATTCAATACAGCTTCCGGAATTTTAATTTCGTGTGTTTCTTCCGACTTGCTTTCTTTCACTTTATCGTAAGCCGCCTGCATCAACTTTTGAGTATCTGCATCAAGCGCTTTGACTTCCGCTTCAGTCAGTACGTTTTCAGAAGATAATTGCTGTCCGTAAAGTTCGCGGACCGTTGCATGCTCATGGACGCCGTGGTACATCATCGGATTCGTCACAAGTGGCTCATCCATTTCGTTATGGCCATAGCGGCGGTAGCCGATCAGGTCGATCAAGATGTCTTTGCCGAATTTTTCACGGTATTCAAAAGCAAGTTTTGCAACAGCTGCCACTTCTTCCGGATGGTCAGCGTTGACGTGGATAACAGGCACTTCAAAGCCTTTAGCAGGATCGGATGAATAATGCGTTGATCTTGAATCGAATTGCTCGGTCGTGAAGCCGATCAGGTTATTGGCGATAATATGTACAGAACCGCCAGTCTGGTAACCGCGGATGCGGCTGAAATTCAATGTTTCCGTTACTACGCCTTGCCCAGGGAAAGCGGCATCGCCATGCACGAGAATCGCGTAAGCTTTTTTCGAATCAACGATCGGCGCTCCTGCCTGGTTGGTCAATTCCTGTGCTGCACGCGTATAGCCTGCGACGACTGGGCTGACAATTTCCAAGTGGGACGGGTTGTATGCAAGTTTGATGTTCGTACCTTTTGGAGACGTATAAGAAGCGCCCATATGGTATTTCACATCGCCGAACCAGCCTTTAGTAATTTCGACAGAGCCGTCTTCCGGCAAGAAGGGTTCATCAGGCACATGCGCAAAACCAGCAAACATCATTTCATATGGTTTGTTCAAAACATGTGTAAGCACATTTAAACGACCGCGATGAGCCATCCCGATCATTATTTTCTCTGTGCCTTTTGCTTCCGACAAGCGGACAAGTTCATCAATCAACACGACTAAAGAGTCGACTCCTTCGATTGAAAAACGCTTTTGGCCGACAAATGTCCGGTGTACGAACTTCTCAAAGCCTTCTACGCGTGTCAGAAGATCAAGGATTTGTTTCTTTTTATCAGCCGCATAAGAAGGTTTCAGTTCCCCTGCTTCGATTTTCGACTGAATCCAGCTGCGTTCCTGCAATTGGACAATGTGCGAGAATTCAAAAGCCACTTTATCCGTATAAAGTGATTTCAAATATTCGATTGCCTGCAAGCCATTGGCAACTTCAGCCGGTGCGTTTTCCAGAAGAAGTGATACCGGTACTTCTTTTAAGTCCTGGTCAGTCAGGCCATACGCAGAAGCTTCCAGCCGCGAAGAATCTTTGGGCTGGTCCTTTAATGGATAGATATCCGACGCAAGGTGGCCATGCGCACGGATTGCTTCCGCCAGCTGAACCGCTGCCAGAACTTTGCCGAACTTGCTGGAATCAACGCTGGCCGCAGCCGTTTCAGCAGATGATGAAGACTCCGGAGCAGCTTCTGCTGGCGGTCCATATTGCTTGAACATCTCAGCAAATTCCGGATCGAGCAATTCTGGAGATTCCTGGTACAAATCGTACATTTCCATCACATAGCCAAGGTTTGGCCCGGCAATGGAACTCCAGGGTGATTTTTCTTCTGAATAATTGGTAGACATTTAAATAACCTCCAACTTTTTGCCTCTAGGCAGTCACTTTTAGTATATGTGTATCTTCCATATTTTATCACGCATCCCGCTATACATAAAGCGGAAGGCGTTTCAACAATTGAAGAACAAATTTCCATATCAATCTTACTACTTCCAGTGAAAAAAACAATGCTTTTGCCCGAAAAGATTCACATAACTCAAATGAAAGCGATTTCATACCGTTATTGCTGCTTCAAGTGCGCGGTTCCGCGCTTCTCATATGCTCTTCGGTATAAAACAGCACTGAATTTTTGCCTTGCCGTTTGGCGATGTAAAGCGAATGATCGGCTTTATTCACAAGCTCGTCCATCGTTTTTCCTTGGCTTGGATAAAGGGATACCCCTAAAGTTGCAGTAGGTGAAAAATGCACATCGCCTATTTTCCAGCCGCGCTTCAGCGACGCCTTGATCTGTCCGATTATGTGTTGGGTCTGATCCGCTGCATGCAGCGGATCCAAGCCGGACAATGCAATTAAAAATTCATCTCCGCCGATTCGCGCCGCCATGTCCTGTTTGCGGATGCTGCTTTGGATTGCTTGGCCGAAGCGGTAGATAAACTCATCTCCTACTTCGTGGCCATTCTGGTCGTTGACCGATTTGAAGTCATCGCCGTCCATGTAGATTATCGCTAGTTGTTCGTTGTTCAAATCTGCCTCCGCTTTCATCTCGGCAAACTTGCGGACAATCGCTAAGCGATTCGGCAATTTCGTCAAACTGTCATGGTAGGCCATAAAATGCAATTGCTCTTCGAGCTTTTTCCTGTCCGTGATATCGAACATGATGGCCAGCATTTGCCCCGTGTTTCCTTTTTCACCGGATAACGGGATGATCGTCGTGTCTATCCAGAAAGATTCCCCGGTCTTTTTCAAGCTTTTCAATTCACCCCGCCAAATGCTGCCGGACAATACGACTTTCCGAATGTCATTGTATTGGTCAGAGCTTATGACCGCTTTGCCGATTTTGGAAATATGCATGCCGAGCATTTCTTCCCTTTCATAGCCGGTAGTTCCTTTGAAATTATCGTTGATAAACTTGATGATTCCCGATGATTCCCAGATTGCCACCAAAGCTGCGTAATTGAGCGCATTTTTGTAACTTTCCAGAATTTTTTCGGTTTTCCTCAGCTCGTGTTTCAACTGGTATTCCGTTGTCAACTCACGCAAAACGATATGGAAAGCTCGAATCTCGCCGCCTTCCATAATAGGGGAATAATTTGCCGAATAAAGCACTTCTTCGCCGTCATGCTTCTTTCTTTTGATGAACAGCGGTTTTGCATCCCGATGCGTCTTATAGCTATTCAGCTCCGACAGCACATAATTGTATGTGTCGTCGTCCACAAAAGGCAATTCGCCATATGGCTTTCCTACCCAATCGCGGTTCTCCACGCCAAACGTTTTCGAATAAGCCAGGTTCATATCAAAGATGATGAATTCCGAGGTGATCATCAACATCGGGTCAACTGAGTTGCGCACGAGTGATTGATAAAACAGATACTCTTCTTCCACCTTTTTCTGCTTGGCGACATTCTTTGAAACAGCCAGCACAAAAACATCGCCTTCATGTTCTATCGGAGTGATTGTAGTTTCATTCGTCGCGTTTTCTTTACTGAACAAATTATAGTCCCTGTATGTGTGGACCGCGTCTTGCTGCATCGCTATCCTGTATTGGTTTTTAATATCCTCCGCTAAATGCGGAGGCATGACTTCATCTAAACTCAAGCCTGACAAATCTTTCCGGAATACTTTCCGCACGGCAGCGTTCACGTATTCATATTCGTACGTGTCCCCTGTCTGCCGCATGAAATAAATCAGGCTGTCGGTTTTACCATACAACAGTTCCAATTGCTTTTTTGTAAAAGGCCCCCGCATGAACATCTCTCTTTTCTTTTACACGAATTGTCCGCTTATCGTTGATGTTTTTAAGATGAAATCTTCATAATCACGCTGTTCCCCGAGTAATTCTGAAGATATAAACTCGCTGTTTGTGCCGCTCTCTTGCCATAAAAACAGATGATTGGAAAGGTACGTAGCATTCCCAGCCAATTGCAGTGAATAGCCGCTATCTCCCTTTATAACTGAACACTTGACCATTCCCCCCGGATTGAAGACGGAAACGTCTCCGTATGGCACAAGCCCAGCTAAACAGCCCACTAAAGCGGAAGCAGTCATAGCTGTTCCACAGGCATTTGTAAATCCGACGCCGCGTTCAAAAGTTTTCACGAAAATGCCGTCTTCCGCCTTGGTGACGTAGCTGACATTGACGCCGTCTGAAAAATAATCGTTCGGCCCATTGAAAAACTCAGCCCATTTTTGTTGATGTGCTCCGCCTTTTTGCAGCTCTGCCGGAACAATGCCAATCAAATGTGGATTGGGTACAGCCACGGCTGTAAAAAGGATTGTTTCAGAGATAAGCGGCAGTGGTTTTAATATCCATTCTTCATTGCCTTCATAGGCCATGGGCAGATCCGCCAATTTAAATGACACGGGGGAGATTTCCACCGCATACATGGCGATACTGCCGTCAGATGCCTGTTTTTCCACTTTCAAATTTGCTTTCATCGTTTCAATGACCGCATTTTCCAGCCCATCACGCTCGCACACATAACGCGCTACACAACGCAGCCCGTTGCCGCACATCGAGGCTTCCGAACCGTCTTTGTTAAAAACACGCATTCGCGCATTCGCGGATGTCGAAGGCAAAACTGCCAGCAATCCATCAACTTCCGGATCCAGCCCGCATAATTCTTCAGCAAGCACGCCGTAATCAGATCGGTCTGCACCTTCGTAAAGATAAAATGTATTCATAGAGCCATGTACTTTCATCAACTTAAGTTCCATTGCTATCACCTCTATTAATTCTTTGTGTGGGCAGCGACAAGCTTCGCCATTTCATAAGCGGTTTTTGGCGATTCCGCATTAGTCATCGTATCAACTAACAAGTCTTCATCCATTTGTAATTTCTGCATCTCAGCCAGGAAACGTTCCGGCGTCAATTCCTCTTCTTCCACGACATGCGCAAAGCCTTGCTGTTGAAATAAACGCGCATTTAAAATCTGGTCGCCGCGGCTTTTCAGCTTCGACAACGGGATCAGCAGCATCGGTTTTTTCAACGCCAGAAATTCAAAAATCGAATTTGATCCAGCGCGTGAAACGACAAAGTCAGTCATGTGCAGCAAATGCGGCAACTCGTGAGTGACATATTCGAATTGTTTGTAGTTCGCAAGATCCATCAATGAGCTGTCTGCATTTCCTTTTCCGCAAAGATGGATCACATTATACTGCTTCAACAGCGCCGTCAGGTTCGAGCGGATCGCTTCATTGATGACAGCTGAACCTTGGCTCCCGCCCATCACCATCAGCACTGGCAAGTCGTTGTTGAAATTGCAGATTTCTTTGCCTTTAGCGGCAGAGCCGTCCATCAATTCACTGCGGATGACCGATCCCGTGCATGTCGATTTCTCTTTGGGCACATGCTTAAGCGTTTCTTTAAATACGGTGAAGATATGGTTGGCAAATGGCATTGCAATTTTATTGGCTAATCCTGGCGTGACATCCGACTCATGGATAATCACAGGAACTGACATCAATTTGCCTGCCATCGCAACGGGTACAGATACGAATCCGCCTTTAGAGAAAATTGCCGCAGGTTTTGTTTTTCGGATGACATTAAGCGCCTGCACAAGCCCTGCTCCGACCCGGACCGGATCGGTAAAGTTCTTGACAGAAAAATAGCGGCGAAGTTTCCCACTGGCAATTGGATGATATGGAACATCGGGGAACGAATCAGGGATCAGTTCGCTTTCAATGCCGTCTTTGGAGCCGATGTATTCTACGTTAAAGCCTAAGTTCTTCAATTCGGGAATCAATGCCTGGTTCAAGGAAACATGGCCGGCTGTTCCGCCGCCCGTTAATAAAATGGTTCTGTTTTTCATTTTTGGAGTCCTACTTTCTCATATTGAAATTGCTCATAAGGCTTTCTGGATGTCCGCCTCAAAGGGTCGGCCTTATATGCTATACTTAAATTTATTTATCGATTTCACTTAGGAATATTGGAGGAAAAGCATGTTCGAAACCACTAACACTTCAGAGAAACTTCAGATGCTTTGGAAAATCGTCGTCCCTATTCTAGTGACGCAAGTTGCCATGTACTTGGTGACATTCTTCGACATCTACATGACTTCAAGGTATGGGACTGAAGATTTGGCCGGCGTTTCAATCGGCTCTTCGTTCTGGTTTCCCGTTTACATCGGATTAGCTGGAATATTGATGTCCATAACCCCAATTGTAGCACAATTGATGGGTGCCAAAAGAAAAAAAGAAGTAAAAGAAGCGGTCCAGCAAGGCATATACCTGTCGATCATCTTGGCAGTATTGGTCTTTATCTTCTTTTTCACTTCCATTGACAATCTTCTCGGATTCATGGATCTCGAGCCTGCTGTTGAAAAGGTGGCTTCTGAATACATTTTCGCCTTAAGCTTCGGGGTTGTCCCTTTGTTCGTCTACAACACGCTTCGCTCGTATATTGATGCGCTAGGCTCAACGCGTGTGTCGATGATCATTTCACTGCTGTCCGCGCCAATCAACGTCTTTTTCAATTACCTTCTTATCTTCGGCAATTGGAGCTTTCCGGAACTCGGTGGAGCAGGCGCGGGTCTGGCTTCCGCCATTACCTACTGGCTAGTGCTGTTGATCGCGATGTGGATTGTCCATACGCAAAAACCGTTTAAAGATTTCTTCATCTTTACAAATTGGCCAAGAATTTCATTGGCCCGCTTCAAGGAAATTTCCTTGATCGGCATTCCGATCGGCATTTCCTTGTTTGCAGAAACAAGTATCTTCTCCGCTGTGACGCTGATGATGAGCACTTATGGCACCATTACAATTGCCGCTCATCAAATCGCAATCAATTTCACTTCTTTGCTGTACATGCTGCCGCTTAGCATATCTATGGGGGCGACCATCCTTGTGGGCTTTGAAGTCGGCGCCAAGCGTTTCGGTGATGCGAAAAAATACAGCTGGTTAAGCGTAGGTTCTGCAATCTCTTTCAGCTTCATCTCCTCCGCAATCTTGTTTTTCATGCGCGAACCCATTGCGGAGCTGTATTCAAGTGACCCGGCTGTAATCGAATTGGCTGTCCAATTTTTAATCTTTGCCGCCTTATTCCAATTGTCCGATGCCATCCAAGCGCCTGTACAAGGTGCGTTGAGAGGCTATAAAGACGTGAACATTACATTCATCATGGCTTTAATTTCTTACTGGGTCATCGGCTTGCCGGTCGGTTATTTGCTGGCCAGCTATACGGGCTTCGGCCCTTTCGGCTATTGGATCGGTTTGATCGCCGGACTAACTGCCGGAGCAGCCACATTGTCCATCCGTTTAGCCGCCATACAAAAAAAGATTGCTGCTCATTCCTGAGCGGCAATCTTTTTGTATAATTGGGCTAATTCGGTTTGTTCGGCTGTCGAGAGATCAGACTCGGCAATGCGCTGAAGCGCCATGTCCAGTTTTTCCTGGCGTGATTTGCGGACGCGCGGATGGGTCAGTTCATCGTTCAGCTCGATTTGTATTTTCTGTTCCAGCTCTTCAATGCTCCCAATCGAACCAGTGCCGCTCCGGCTTGGCCATAATTTCCGGTAAGCTTCAATCACGGAAGCTTCACCTCTTCCAAGTTTTCACCGATAACCACGATCTGCGGCCGCATTTTCATGTATTCCGGGAGCCATTGCGCCATCCCATATGCATATTGGAACGCATGCGGATACTTGTCGCCTTCCAATGGCACATATCCTTTAATGCGGAACACAGATTCCGGCAGCGCACGCAGCCATTGTTCAAAGACGTCGCGCTTGACTGGCGCTTCAAAATGCAGCACTTGTGCATTGAGATTCAATTTTGATACCGGCGCTTTTTGGACTTCTCCTTTGACAGAAGGTGCAATTTTTTCAAGGGCAGCCATCGGCACTTTCGCCTGCACGGTCTGGATAATTTGCGCGGAAGAGTTCAAGGACTGTATTTCATAAGTCACTTTGGCTTGTTCTTCCTCCGACAGCAAATCCATCTTGTTCGCAAGAATCAAATCAGCATGGCGGATTTGTTCAAGGTACAGCGATCGGATTTGAGGAGAAAGCTTGCTGCGGTCCAGCCAGCGTTTGCTGTCTGCAACCGTAACGATGCCTTTGAAGTTCAACCGTTCTGCAAAAAGCGGCGAGAAAACCGCGTCCAACGCTTCGACAGGATGTGCCGCGCCAGTTGTTTCGATAAGCAATACATCAAACTCTTCTTCAGCTAAAAGCGTCTGGATCTGGGCCTCAGACTTTTCGGAGCCGGTGCAGCAGATGCAGCCATCCAGCAATTCTTTTTGAGGCACGCCGTCCACGATTTCATCTGAATCGAAATTCATCTCACCCAGCTCATTCATAAAAACTGCGGGCACCAGCCCCTGGTCTTTCACTTGTTGGATAATGTGTTTTAGCAGTGTGGTTTTTCCGCTTCCTAAAAACCCACTGAACAAATATACATCTTTCATCGAATCCCCCTCGAGATATTATTGCGTAAGAAAAGGCCCGCTTCCGCGGGCCTCCCTGTTATTCTTTCGCGTCTTCTTCTTTCTTTTCTTCAGCAGGTTTTGCTTTAATGCCCGCTTCTTCCATAATGATCTTTTTGGCCTCTAGAAGCTGAGGATCATCTTTTTCTATTTTCAGGCGGAGTTCATCCATGACAGCGAATGCCGTGTCGCCTGTCAATACGCCTGTCGTTTCCAGTTCTTTGTCCTCCTGGAAAGTTTCAACCGCTTTTTCCATCTCGGCTTCGAATACGCCATCTACTTTGCCCACTTCATAGCCAAGGGCCTCCAGCATTTGTTCCGCTGTTTTCACTTGTTCAGAAATGGTGCCATCTTTCAGTTCAACAGATGGATCCAAAACAGATAGTGAAGCATAAGCTGGCAATGGAACTTCCACATCCGGCTCAATACCTTTTTCGTGGATCCAATTGCCGTCCGGCGTCAGCCATTTAGCGGTAGTGAATTTCAAATTCGAGCCATCTGTCATATCATTGGCAGTCTGAACCGTACCTTTGCCGAACGTCTTCTCGCCGACAAGCTTAACGTCTGCCGATTCACTCATTGCTCCAGCAAGAATTTCAGAAGCTGAGGCACTTCCACCGTCAATCAAAAGCGTCAACGGGACTTTCACTTTATCGACCGATGAAGACATATAGATTTCAGGTTCTTCGCCTTTAGCCTGCACTTCGAACATTTCTTTACCATCTTCAATAAAGAGGTCCGATATTTCAAGTGCAGTCGTCAGCAAACCGCCTGGGTTTTGCCGGACGTCCATGACCATTGCTTCCATGCCTTGTTCTTCCATATCAGCTATCGCTTTCTGCAATTCGTCGTACGTATTTTCAGAGAAGCTGGTCACTTGGATATGAGCGACATTGTCGCCGATCATTTCTGCATAAACCGTTTCAATTGGAATCTCATCACGGACAATCTTGATTTGAATCGGATCCGCCAATTCGCCTCGTTGAACCGTCAATGTCACTTCCGTGCCTTTTTCACCACGAATCAACATGACCGCTTCGGATGCACTGAAACCTTGGATGCTTTCTCCATCGACTTCTGTGATTTTATCGCCCGGTTTGAGCCCGGCTTTTTCCGCAGGAGAATTCTTGATCGGAGCAACGATATTGATAAAGCCGTTGCGTTCCTGCACTTCTGCTCCTATTCCTTGGAAACTTGATGAAATTCCTTCCAAGAACTGCGAAGCTTCTTCTTCGTTCATATAATCCGAATATGGATCATCCAGCGACTCGATCATGCCATTGATAGCACCGTTGATGAGCTTATTGCTGTCGACATCTTCGTAATATTCGTTTTGAAGCTGATCATATGCTGTATACAGCTTTTGGAATTCTCTCCGCTCAGGGGAATTGACTTCTACCGCTTTGTCATCTCCGAAGGTCAAGGCAAAGA
Source organism: Planococcus sp. APC 3906 (assembly GCF_030407685.1). Lineage (NCBI taxonomy): Bacteria > Bacillati > Bacillota > Bacilli > Caryophanales > Caryophanaceae > Planococcus > Planococcus sp. APC 3906. The sequence goes on from NZ_JASDCW010000029.1 coordinate 35,492, forward strand.
CGGTCAGCCCTGCCGTAAATAGAATCAAAGTGAACACAAGCATTATAAAATAGAACGTCTTCATCCGAATAAAATGGGAGGGTTTTTCTTCAACTGGCTCGACCTGTTCGTGATCTTCGCCGGGACGCTTTTCATCCATTACTTTCACCACTTTCATTAATGCCATTCATGCTGTATCGATTTTATCAAGCTTTGGTGAATATTAAAAGAAAAAGACTGCCGAAACAGTCTTTTCCGCTATAAGCCATACAAACGGCGAATCGCTTTCAACCTTTATTCCTGAATTGCTGCTTCAAGTGCAACGATGATCATATCGTTGAATGTTGTTTGGCGTTCTTCAGAAGTTGTCACTTCACCTGTCAGCAAGTGGTCGCTTACTGTCAAGATCGACAAAGCTTGGCGCCCGTATTTAGCCGCAAGCGTATAAAGTGCTGACGATTCCATTTCCAGTGCAAGAATACCATATTCCGCCCATTTTTCATGCTCTGCATGGTCGTTGTAAAAAACGTCTTCCGTGAAGACATTCCCAACGCGCAAGCTTAAGCCTTTTTCCAATCCAGCATTATATGCTTTTAGCAATAAATCAAAATCAGCTGTTGGGGCATAAGAAATGCCTTTGAAAATGATTTCGTTCATTTTTGAGTCTGTTGAAGCGCTTTGTGCGATGATCACGTCACGCACTTTTACATCTTTGTGGATTGAACCGCAAGTGCCTACGCGGATCAGTTTTTTCACATCGTATTCGTTCATCAATTCAGTCACATAGATGGAAATTGAAGGTACGCCCATGCCAGTCCCTTGGACAGAAATGCGCTTCCCTTTGTATGTGCCTGTAAAACCGAACATATTGCGGACATCGTTATATTGCACAACATCTTCTAAAAATGTTTCAGCAATATACTTTGCGCGGAGTGGGTCTCCCGGCAATAAGATCGTATCGGCGATATCGCCTTTTTTTGCATTAATATGAACACTCATGTTAAAACCTCACTTTATTTTAGTCGTACTTATCATACTGTTTTTTTCTATGTTGTGCAACGCATTGCATTATAGCCCTTCATATTCCTCCCACATCGCATCGAAGGCGGACGCCTTTAGAACAGGATGTGCTTTTTCTTCAATATAGCGCGACAGCAATTCGAAGTTATCGGAACTTCTTGGAAAGCTGTGATCCAAGAACATCGCATCCGCGAATCTGGAAAAGTCGTCTTCGACCAGCTTGCCGCGGTATTTTAACGCAAATTGATAAAACGAACGTTCCATCAAACAGCCTCCTTTTGAGAAAAATTAACAATTATATACGTTGACCTGAAGAAGTTAATGTTCATACACCGCTTCGGTCGCTTTGGGCATGGCTCCCGCTATGAACCGAGAAGAACACTCGTCTCATAGCTTCGCCTAGCCCCTTGACGCGCCTCCGCTAAAAGATATCTCGATATGGAACAAAACAGCGGAGAAAACCATACTGCTCCTTTCCCTGTCCCTGCAACGCTGCGCTAGCTTCGGGACATGAAAATGCGTTGCATCGCTACGCTAGCTTCGGGACAAAAAGTACGTTGCAGTGCTGTGCACATCGTCGCAAAGGTATCTCCCAAATTCTTGGGTCGATACCTTTGCAGCTGTTTTGCGGAATTTCGACAATTAAAAATCATTAGTTCAACTTATATAGCTTAATGTTTGAGCATATAAAAAGCCCGGACAGTTGCCCGGGCATCTCGTCATTCGAACAATTGCTTGTATTCGGATAAGCCTTCTGCATCCAGCTGGTCTTTCGGTATGAACCGCAAAGATGCTGAATTGATGCAATAGCGCAAGCCACCTAAAGACGACGGGCCATCCGGGAACAAATGCCCGAGATGCGAATCGGCTGTAGCGCTGCGCACTTCCGTCCGGCGCATGCCATGGCTGGTGTCGAAGCTTTCCTTGACTTCGGCACTTTCCAGCGGCTTCGCAAAGCTCGGCCAGCCGCAATGTGAATCGAATTTATCTTTTGAGCTGAACAACGGTTTACCGGAAACGATATCCACATAAATGCCGTCTTCAAAAAACTGGTCGTATTCGCCTTGGAAAGGCGGCTCCGTGCCGTTTTCCTGTGTAACGTGGTATTGCATCGGCGTCAATTTCGCTTTCAAATCTTCTTTCATGAATGTCCACCCCAATTTTTTTCAATAAATCCTGCACGTCCTGAACCGACAGAATAGCGGTTATAATGTGCAGGGTTTTTCTTATAATAATCCTGATGGTATTCTTCAGCCAAGTAAAACGGTTTGGCCGGCAGAATTTTGGTAGCAACCGGCTTTGCATATTTCCCTGAGTTATCTAATTCCTGTTTGGATTTTTCAGCTGCCAGCTTTTGTTCTTCAGAGTGATAAAAAATTGCCGTCTGATAGGATTGCCCCCGGTCAAAAAATTGTCCGCCTGCATCAGTCGGATCAATTTGAGTCCAAAAAATGTCGAGTAATTTTTCGTAAGGAAACACATCTGGCTGGAAAGTGATTTGCACGGCTTCGTAATGGCCTGTCGTCTCTGAACACACTTGCTCGTAGGTCGGATTCGGCAGATCGCCGCCTGTATAGCCGCTTACCACCGACTCGATGCCATCATATGAATCGAACGGCTTGACCATGCACCAGAAACAGCCGCCTGCGAATGTCGCTTTTTCGGTTTTCATCCAATCACTCCATTCTTATTGATTGATCGTCACTTTAAGGCGAATATCATCTTCTTCCAAATTAAAGGACGTTGCGCGGATTGATACACCATTGTCTATCGGAATCTCTGAAAGTTTCAGTAAAACTGTTTCGTCGCCCGGTGAAACGGACATGAAATCCGGCAATTCCACTGAATCCCGCAGAAGTTTAAGCGCTGATTCGGGTGGAATATCCAATAACCCGACCTCCACGGATTTTTGGACCAGCAGCAAATTGCCATCAGGCTGGACAACAGGATCAAACCTCAGCAAAATCGGCAAAGGCACTGAAAAAATCTCCAATTCCGACGATAAACTGACGTCTCCATTCACTGCCAAAGCCAAAGGAACCGGAGAATTATCCATTTCCCGCTGGATGTAGGTATTGGCAAGCCCTTCGAAATCCGCTTTGGTGACATTGATGATCAGTGAATTGCCGCTGCTGGCGGTAATTGGCGCCGTTTCAGAAACAGCCAGGTTATGGCCTTTAGCAGGGATGGTGATAATCATGAAGAACGCGATAATCGCCAAAAGATTTAAGCTAAGGGATATAAAAAACGCGAGGCGCCATAATTTCATCTATCGTCACTTCCTTAATCTTGGGAACTGAACCCACATTCGGCCATTCGCTCCAGTACCCGTTCGCTCATCAAATCATAGCCTTTGCTGTTCGGATGGAAAAAATCCGAATGGTACACCAGGTTATCATTTCCTTCGAACAAATCACTGACAGGGACAAAACAGGCCAGCGGGTCTTCTTCCACTATTTCTTCCATTGTATCGTTATATGCCTGAATAATCTCTTCAAACTCCTCGACCTCGTCTGTGACCAGCGAAAACGGATTATAAATCCCAACCGCTATTATAGGCACAGTTGGGTTGATTGAGCGTATGGAAGCGAAGATTGTGCGGTAGCGATTTTCGTATAACACCAACTCATCCATGAAAGCTTCGAGGTTCAAAGCGAAAAGATCACGTTTGACGATTTTCATGACATCATTGCCGCCAATTGTCATCAATACGTAATCCGCTTCAGTCAACGGCCCGGTCAACGTCTCTTTCTGGAACATCGCCAGCAGCTGGTCACTACGCCGCCCACGCTTCGCAGTATTGTCGACTATTGCATTTCGCACACCCGGCCAGCTGCTTATTTCAGTTGCAACCCGGCCGACATAGCCACCACGGTTTTCTACATCTCCAACACCCTGTGACAGAGAATCGCCGACAGCCGTAATAACCAGTGCATCCGGCACGAAATTGGGCGGCACATAATAATTTGTGAATGCGGCAGGTTCACGGGGTGTCGCTTCTTCTTTTCCAAAAATGAAAGATGAGCTGCATCCGGTTAAAATTACCGCAGTCAAAAGGACCATAAACAGGATGCGTTTCAAATGCTTTCTCCCCTTTTCTGGAATGTCTTTCTTTTATTCTGTGTAAAACATAAAGCCGATTGCGCCAATGCCGGTATGAGTTGAAATGACCGGTGTGGTGTAATCAAACTTGATGTCCGCAAAACCGCTTTCAATAATTTTTTCGCGAAGCGGTTCCGCCATCGCCAAACCTTCCGCATGAACGAGGCCGACCCCTTTGATGATTTTCCCCGCCGTCCGCTCTTTAAAATCGTTCATCAAATACTGGACGACTTGTTTATAGCTCCGTGCTTTTGCAACTGGCGTGTATTCCCCGCCGTCCAATGAAGCGATCGGCTTGATCTTCAAAAAAGAGCCGATCATGGCACGGCCTTTGCCGATTCTGCCGCCTTTGACGAGATTATCCAGCGTATCGACGACCACAAAAAGTTTCGTGTTTTCGCGGACATGATCCAATCGTGCAATAATTTCTTGCATCGTCTTGCCTTGTGCCGCCATTTCCGCAGCTTCAATCACTTGAAAAGCAAGCGCATAAGAAATGTACCTTGAATCGATGACCGTTACGTCAGCATCCGACAATTCCGCAGCAGTGCGTGCTGATTCAACCGTGCCGCTCATGCCCCCTGTCATATGAATCGACAAAACTTGGTCGCCGTCTTTTCCTAAGCGGTCATATAATTCTTTAAACACGCCAGGAGCAGGCTGTGAACTTTTTGGCAGCTGAGCTGATTTCCCCCATCAGTTCAAGGAATTCTTTCGGCTGCAGATCCACCCGGTCCAAATAGGTTTTTCCATCAATGAGAATATTCAACGGCACGACATGCAAATTGTATTTTTCAATTACATCGGGCCTTAAATCTGAAGTTGAATCCGTAACAATATGAATTTTCGACATGAAATCACTCCTCTTGAACAAAGATATATAGACAATTCCTTATATGGGCTTGCCCGAAACAATTTCTTTTCCAGGCAACATCCATTGAGGCTTCTGGCATCAGCGAGAACTTGCCGCTAACGCCTTTTCAATGCGGGAGCGGACATCTGCCACCAGTTCTTTCGCCGTTTCCTGCGAAATGGCTGCGGCTGAAATCGGCTCCAAAACTTGTACAGCCACGTTCCCGGCCTTCACCTTATTATTATTTTTCTCCATAATTTCTGAGGTTCCGCTGATGGCAATCGGCACGATGGGAACGCCTGAATCCTTTGCGATGCGCATAAATCCTGCTTTGAATTCCCCGAGCCCGCCGCCTTTGCTGCGGGTACCTTCAGGAAAAATCAGGATTGAATGGCCTTGCTGCAGCTTCTCGACTGTATCCCCAATCGACTTCAGCGCACTTCTTCGGTCGCTGCGGTCCAGAAACACACAATTCATTTCTTCCATATAAACCGGAATAACCGGAAATTTCTTGACTTCTTTTTTCGAAATAAA